>JAUZGC010000240.1 GCA_030840105.1 Microbacteriaceae bacterium | reverse complement strand
GGACGCCCACGAGGTTGAACAAGACGAGGAACACGGGCAGAACGAAGGCGATGCCCACCGTGATGACAAGCTTGAGAATGAAAGTGAAATAGTCAGAGGCGCGGATGAAGCTGCTGTCCTGCTGTGGTGCAAAGCTGGCCAGCAACTCGACGATGTGGGGAACAACAAACCAGCCGGCAGCGCACCCCGCTAAAAACAGTGGCACCGTCGTGAGGAAGAAACCAAGCGCGTACTTGAGCTCCCTGCTAGTCAACGCTGGAATGAAGAACGCCCAAACCTGATAGAGCCACACGGGGCTCGAGAGCACAAGGCCGACCGTGAAGGCGATCTGCATCTTCAGGTCAAAGCCACCTGTCACACTGTCGAAATTGAGTTGTGCGAGGCGATGTTGCTGCAAAGCGATATCGGTCACCGGCGTTCGCAACGCGTTCATGACGACGCCGGACAGGAACCACCCTGCAGTTGCTCCAAGCAATACGCCCGCGGCGGCCAACATGAGCCGCTTGCGTAGCTCAGAAAGATGCTGCGCGAGCGACATCCGCCCATCATGTGACGCGCGTCGCCTGGAAAAACGCGCCATGGACTAGGGGTGTTCGGAGCGAGCCGGCGGTTCGGCCGAATCGATTGGGTCAGCGGCCGCGTCGAGCTTCGAATCGTCGCCGCTCTGGGGCTTCACTTCCGTCCTGAATATCTTGACGGATTGTGCGACGCTTTTCGACAACGCGGGCAACTTGGCGGCGCCGAAGAGAAGCAGAACAATTGCGAGAACGATGGCCAAGTGCCACCCGGTGAGGTTTCCTAGCATCGCGAGCGATCCTTTCGGCGATCAATCATGGCAACTCCTAGCGCGGTAGATAAGTATCAGCAGCCCTCATCATTTCAGTATCTTTTTGAAACCGCAAACCTTTTTATACCAAAATCATTTTGTAACCGGTATATTTTGGTTAGTGTAAGCACAATCACCCAAGTCAAGGAGTTTGAGATGACAAGCAACACCGAACTAATGCAACGCACCGACGACGCGTGGAACTCGCGCGACTGGGACGCGTTCGATTCACTACACGACCCCAACTGCACCGTCTTCTGGCCCGGCCGAGAAGGATCACCGACCCACGGCGGCCATGACCACCGGGCAGAGGCCGAGGCCTTCTGTGCTGCCTTCCCAGACAATCACGTCAAGAACGAGCCCTACGACATTCTCTTCGGAGAAGGCGACTTCACCTGCTTCGTGACCCGCTTCACCGGTACCTTCACCGCACCGCTGCGGATGGCCGATGGCACCCAGATCGAACCGACGGGTCAATCGTTCGACCTCCTCTACTCGACAGCCGCCCACTGGAAAGACGGCCGGATCATCGAGGAATACCTGTTCTACGACAACGGCGCCTTCCTGCAGCAAATCGGCCTGGCCTAGCAATACGTCGTCCGCCCGGCCTAGGTCTTGACCACGATCTGTTTTGCGCTGCAACAGAAATCCGCACCCAGACAGGGGTTAGGACAGGGTGGCGAGTACCTCGTTGAAGGCTTCGGTGGAGGAGGGGTGGGTGTAGATGCCGTCCCGTAGTTCGGTGGCGGTGACTCCGTGCTTGATCGCGAATGCGACGAGATTGATCAGTTCCTGGGAATCAACGCTGAGCAGGGCTGCGCCCAGGATCTGGTCAGTATCGGCGTCGACCACGAACTTCATGAGTCCCCTGGTCTCCTCGACGATCTTGGCGCGGGGCATGGCCGCGACCTGTGCGACGGGCTTGGTGGCGATCTTCACCTGGCGTCCGCTCTCCGACGCTTGGCGTTCGGTCAGCCCGACCCGGGACAGTGCCGGGGTCATGAACACGGTATAGGGCACGGTGGAAATGTCCCCTACCGTGCGGTCGGCGGTCGATCGCAGGCCTGAACCGATCAGCTGGTCAGTGACGATCCGATGGTCGTCGAAGGAGATGTAGGTGAACTGCGGGCCGCCGTTGACGTCGCCGATCGCGAAGATGTGACGCTGGCTGGTGCGCAGATACTCGTCGACCCTGATCGCGCCGCGAGCGGTGGTGACCACGCCCGCCTTGTCCAGCCCAAGGTCCCGAGTGGCGGGAACCCGGCCGAGTGCCATGAGGACGGCGTCGGCCTCCATCGTGTGGGTCTGCCCATCCTTCTCATAGCTGAGCACAGCCACGTCCTCGCCGTCGCGAACCTCGGTGACCCGGGCGCCGGTGGTCAGCGTGACGCCCTGGTCATGCAGAATGTCCACTGCGGCGGTGACGACGTCGTCGTCCTCGCCGGGCATGGTCCGGGGACCGCCTTCGAGGACGGTCACCTCAGAGCCGAAGTGGCTGTACATTCCCGCGAACTCCAGGCCGACGTAACCACCGCCTACGATGGCCAGGCGCCGGGGGAGTTCAGTGGTGCTGATCATGTCGGTGCTGGTGTAGACATAGTTGCTGGTGTGGACGCCGGGGATGTCCGGCACGAACGGCTCGGCGCCGGTGTTAATGACGAAGGTGTCGGCGCTGATGGCAAGTCGGTCTTCTCCGGCTGTTACCTCCACAGTTTTCGCGTCAATGAAGCTGGCCCGGCCAGTGATCACGGTGACGCTGTCGATGACATCGAGCATCTGGAAGTTCTTCTCACGCATCAGGGTGGTCAGCTTCTCGGTCGAACGTACCGCGTTCTGGTACCACTCCTGAGGGCGGTAGTCCTCGCGGCGCTGCTCCGCCTGGTGTATCAGCGCCTTGGTCGGGACACATCCAATGTTGATACAGGTGCCGCCGTACATCTGGTCGGACTGCTCGACCATGATCACGCGCTTCCCCTCGCGGCCCATATTTGCGGCGAGGGTCTTACCGCCTTTGCCGAAACCGATGACGAGGAGGTCCGCGTGCAGAGTGTCTGTGTTCGTGTCCATCTACCTAGACTGCAGTGGCACGGAGTACGATACAAGACCAGAAGAGCTCACTTTCTATCGAGGACGTCTCATGGACGCAGTCAGTCGTCTTATCCGGTTAGCTCGCCTCCAGGGCGGCATCGACATCCGTTGCCTACTCGCTGGTCAGTTCATCATGGACAACCCGGCCAGGAAAATGGGGGAAGCACCGTTTCATCTCCTACTCGAGGGCAACTGCGTGATCGAATCCGGGGAGCGCCGGATTTTTCTTCGACCAGGAGACGTCGTGCTTTTTCCGCGGGGCGACCCTCACCGCGTCGTGGCTGACCAGGCCACCAAGGCGATGGCCACCACCGAGGTCGCAGGGGTCTCTTTCCCTACCCTCCGTACCGAGGCAGATGGCGCTGGCGTGCCTGAGGCCGAGATCGACCTGTTCTGCGGCCACTACCGATTCGCAGCGGGCGCCGGCGAGTTGCTCTTCGGCTCGTTGCCCGATCCGCTGCACGTCTCGTTCGGTGCCGACCTGAGTGAACCTGTACGCGTGTTGAGCGCGTTGATGCGGGACGAGGCGCAACTGGATGGCCTCGGTACGGCAGCAATCATGTCCTCGCTGTGCGATGCCCTCCTGGCGATGGTGCTTCGCAGCGGGCCTGGCCAGCGATTGTCCTCCGGGCCACTGTGGACGGCGGTCAATGACCAGAACATGCTCAACGTGATCGACACTGTGCTGAGCGATCCCGCCCGGCACTGGACAATCGCCGAATTCGCCGGTATGGCCTCAATGTCGCGGGCCACCTTCGTGCGTCACTTCGATCAGGCCACCGGGATGGCGGTTGGCGAGTTTCTGACCAAAATCAGGATGATGCTCGCAGCGGAGATGTTGACCGAGAGCGATCGACCGGTCAGTGCGGTAGCGACGGCGGTGGGCTACCGGTCCGAGTCTGCCTTCGGCAGGGCGTTTCGCGTGGCGACAGCGACCACACCAGCACGGTTCCGTCGCACGGCCCGCTCGCTGGAGGGTGCGGGCGCCGATCAAGGCTGAGCGACGCCGAGTCAGACCTGTTTCGGCGCGGGGTGATCAACGCGCTTTGCAGGGGCGTCCGTAGGCATCGTGATCTCCGATGAGAATGCTAATCCCGATGGCCCTGTACGAGATTCCGCACAGGACCATCGGGTCGTCAGCTCCGAATGCAGTCGCGCATCCGCAGGGCTAAGCCGAGTGAATGACTAACCGTTGGCGCCAGCAGGCTTCGTGGTCGCCGTGAGACCCTCCAGCTTGAGCGCCGCCGTGGCGTATTTGTTCGTGAAGGTATCTGCAATGGTGAAGCCGGAGGTATCGACGCCGTTTGCTTTCTCCATGGCGGCAATAACCTTCGGTCCGCCGGCTGGCATGATGCCGTCCGGCAGGAACTGCCCCTTGTCTGTCGTCAGCCCTGCGATGTACTGAGCCTTCGTGATGGTGGCGTTCGAGACGAACTCCGCTGGAAGTTTGTTGGCGATGTCGGTTGCCGAGTGGGTGCTGATCCAGTGCATGGTCGCGACCAGCGCGTCAACCACCTTCTGCGCCTCGCCCTCGTGCGAGATGACCCAGTCACTGCGGGCGAGCAGACCGGCTGCCGGCCAGTCGCCGCCGAGCGCCTTCTGTGCTCCCGCCGCCGTGGCGAGATCGATCGCAGAGTAAGCAAGCTTCTTCGAGCTCAGCGCACCGACGGTCGGCTGTGTGGTCATCACACAGTCGGCGGCACCACGCTGTATGGCAGCGATTGCAGTTGACCCGGCACCGACAGCCAGGGTGGTGTATTGGCTCCGGGTAACGCCGTGCTGGGAGGCCAGGAATTGTGTCAGCTCATCCGTGCCGGAACCAAGGTCAGTGACGCCGAGCGTCTTGCCCTTAAAGTCCGCAGATGATTTCACGCCGCTCTTCGTGCTGCACATCTCGCGTTCGCCAGGCGCGCCCGAGAGTTGCACGAGGTTAATGACGTCCTTGCCCTTGGATTGGAAGTCGAACGTGTGGATGTACCACGCTCCAGCAAGATCGACCTGTCCAGACGCCATGGCATCCTCGGCGCCGACGCCGCCGTTCTGCTCCGTCGACAGCTCCATGTTGATGCCGTATTTCTTGTAGAAACCGAGGCTCTGGGCGAGTTGGTAAGGGAGGTAAATCTGCTTGTCGATGCCGCCGACCATCATCTTGACGGTGGGGAGCGGACCGGAACTCGATTTCATAGAGGTAGAGCTGGTGCCCCCCGTGGTGCTGCAGGCTGCGAGGGTCAACGCGAGTGCGCCAACGGCAACAACAGCGACGATGCTGTGTTTCTTCATGGTTGTACTCTTTCCTTTCGTGATCCCGGGGTTCCGGGCGTCTATTGGGCGGAGAGCAAGGCGAAACGTGGAGGATTCGCTTAGATCGCCTGGGACTCTGATCGATTCGGCGGTCGCCAGCGCAAGATGGACCGCTCGAGCAGAGTGATCAGGTATTCCGCGAGAAGCGTGAAGACCGACGTGATGACCATGCAGGCGAACACTGTGTCCGGATCGAAGCTGCCCTGTGCCTGGCTGATAATCAGGCCGATGCCGTGCGTTGCGCCCAGGACCTCGGCAACGAGTGCGCCGATGATCGCGAAGCCGAAGGCCGTATGCAGACTCGCGATGATCCAGGTCATCGCCGAAGGAATGGTGACGTGACGCGCAACCTGCAGCGGCGACGCTCCCAGTACTCGCACGTTCGCGACCAGGTTCTGATCTACCTCGCGCACGCCCTGAAAGGCATTGAAGAACACGACAAAGAACACGAGAACCGCCGCGAGCAGGACCTTCGGAAACACGCCGAGACCGAACGCGACGATGAAGATCGAGCCGAGCACGATTCGAGGGACTGAGTTCACGATCTTGATGTAGGGCCCAAACACCGACGCCAGGTACCGGTTGGAGCCGAGCAGGATGCCGACGACGACGCCTGCGCTGGTGCCGAGCAGGAAGCCGAGTAGGGCCTCTTGCACGGTTACCCACAGGTTTTCCCAAATCGAGCCGAATGCGGTCCCCACGGTGAAGAGGTGCACCAGACTGTTCCAGATCCCCGTGGGCTGGCCGAAGAAGAACTTGTCCACCCAGCCAGCCGCAGTAAACCACTGCCATCCCCCGATTACGAACAACGCGACGAAGAACTGGCCGAGCCGGATCCACACCATCCGGCGTATGCGCGCACGGTGCGCAGCCAGCTGGAGGTCCGTCGCCGGTGCTTGTGCGACGGCCCGCCGGACCGCCGTCGCGGTCATGCTGCCACCGCCGCGGAGCGCTCGTACGCGCGGGTGACCTCGTCCTTGAGCGACTCCCAGATCTGACCTTGAAGCTCCAGGAACCGCTGCTCGTGGCGAATGTGCTGCACATCACCGCGGGGGCGGGGCAGATCGATGTCGAAGATGTCCTTGACCGAGCCCGGGCTGCTGGTCATGATCACCACCCGGTCCGACAGCGCCACGGCCTCGTCGAGGTCGTGCGTGATGAACAACACCGAAGGGCGCAGTTCCTCCCAGAGTTGCAGCAGCTCGGTCTGCATGATGGCCTTGGTCTGAACATCCAGCGCGCCAAATGGTTCATCCATCAGCAGGATTCGCGGATTGTTGATCAGCGCTGCCGCCATCGCGACGCGCTTCCGCATGCCGCCGGAGAGCTGGTGCGGGAACCGGTCCTCGAAGCCGGCCAGGCCGACGCGGCGCAACCAGTCCTTCGCGAGCCCGGTGGCTTCGGCCTTCGGCGTTCCCAGCAGAAGTGGGCCGATCATGACGTTGCCGAGAACGGACTTCCACGGGAATAGTGCGTCCGCCTGGAACATGTAGCTGACTCCGCGCGTGATGCCGTCGACGATCTGATTGCCTACGCTTACCGACCCGGAGCTCGGCTGCTCCAAACCCGAGACCTGAGCTAGGGTGGTGGACTTGCCGCATCCGGTGGGGCCAACGATCGCGCAGAACTGACCGGGTTCGACCGTGAGTGTGACATCGCGTATCGCCGTAAACACCTCACCCTTAGGAGTCAGGTACCGCTTGGTCAACCCGACGATGTTGATTCGTGCCTCGTCCTCGGCTCCGGGCTTCGCCACATGCGGGGTGCTGGTTTCAACCATTGTGAAGACCTCTCTGTCTTTCGGTGCGTGCTGGTGACCCAGTATGTGGGGCTCTTCGGGGCACGTCTCGCTTGTGCGCTATGCGCCTTTTGTGCGCTTTGCTCGCCGTTTTGCGCATTGTGCTCAGGGTGCGATTCGCGGGCCTAAGTGCGACAATCAGCGTGATGCGACGACGGATCAGAAAACTCTCCAGCCAGATCTTTCTGGCGCAGCTAGCGCTGCTCACAGTGCTGACCGTCGCCGGATTTGCGCTGATCGCCCAGACCCTGCGAGCGCACCTCGACGAGGACTACGAAGCCCGGGCCGCCGAAGTGGCACAGACCTTTGCGCAGATCCCGACGATCCGTTCGTGTATGGACGTCGGCGCACCGAGCTGTGCGGCAGCCGAGCAGAGCCTGTCGCTGTCGACCGCCAAACGCGTTGGCGCGTCCTACATCGTTCTCATCGACATGAATCGGGTTCGCCACTCCCACCCGAATGCGAGGCTCATCGGACAGAAGGTCAGTGAGCCGATTATCGCGCGCGATGGCAAGGTGCACCTGCGCACCGACAACGGATCAACGGGTCTCAACGCGAACGCCCGAGTCCCCCTCTATGGCACAAGCGGAGCGCTCGTCGGCGAGGTGTCCGTCGGAATCCGCGAAAGTTCGGTGTCGAGTGAGCTTGTCGCCGAGCTCCCGTCCTATGCGCTCTGGTTTGCCGTCGTCCTCGCGATCGGCGCGCTGGGATCACTCGGCCTCGCAAACTTTCTCAAGCGCAAGACCTTCGGCCTTGAGCTTGACGAAATCGCACGTCTGCTCCAGGAGCGCGAGGCGACGCTGCACGGCATCCGCGAGGGGGTCATCGCGATCGACCCCGCAGGCAGAATCAGCGTCATCAACGATGAGGCCCAGCGGCTCCTCCGACTGCCAGGCAACGCCTCCGGCCATCGCCTCGAGGACGTTCTCGCTCCCGGCCCACTGCGAGATATCCTTGCCGGCACGACGGTCGTCACCGACGAGGTCGCGATTACCGATGACCACTGCCTTGTCATCAATCGGATGCCGGTGCTTCTCGGCGGCCGGCCGCACGGCGCCGTTGTGACGCTCCGCGATCGAACCGACATCGAAGGTCTCACCCGAGAGCTCGACGGGGAGCGCAGCCTCACCGAATCAATGCGGGCTCAACAGCACGAATTCTCGAATCGCATGCACGCGATCGCCGGCCTGCTCGAACTCGGACGCCCCGCCGAGGCTTTCGAATACCTCAACGAGATCCGCGGAACCAGCGCCGATTTCGACCAGACGCTTCGAGACCATATCGGGGCGCCACAGATCGTGGGACTCATGCTGGGCAAGGGGGCCGAAGCCAGCGAACGCGGAATCGAACTCGTACTCGCGTCCGACACCGTGCTTGGAGAGATCCCGGACCGCGTCCAAGCGATCACAACCGTGCTAGGCAACCTGATCGACAACGCGTTCGACGCACTAGCCGGGTCTCGGACGCCCCGCCGGGTCGAGTTGAGCATTGTCGAATCCGCGCAGTCGGTCACGATCATTGTCAAAGACAATGGGCCTGGGGTACCGTCGACCGCGAGACGGCAGATCTTCGACAACGGGTACACGACGAAACATGGAGCGCTCGTGCGCCATAGTGGTTTGGGCCTGTCTCTCGTTCACCGTACCGTCACCAAACTTGGGGGAACGGTCTCCGTTTCCGACGGCCCTGGCGCAACCTTCACCGTGGTGCTGCCACGCGCTCGTATCCTTCAGCGAATCGAATCCTCATGACGACCACCGAAGAACTCTCAGTACTGGTGGTCGACGACGATTACCGGGTCGCCACTGTACACGTGGGCTTCGTGGAGCGCGTGCCGGGCTTCCGCGTTGTGGGCCAAGCGCACACTGCGGCCGAGGCCCTGAGGCTATCGCGATCGCTCTCACCGGACCTCGTCCTAATGGACGTCTACCTGCCGGACGGGGACGGAATCGATGTCGTCCAAGCGCTAGTCGCGGAGCCAGCTCCCCCTGGAATTATCGTGATCTCGGCAGCGAGCGACGTCGCGACCGTTCGACGTTCGCTGCAGTTGGGTGCGGTGCATTACCTCGTCAAACCGTTCAGTTTTGCCTCCCTCGCGGAGCGGCTAACCGCATTTCGAAACGCTCAGGAGCACATCACCGAATGGCCGGAGGACGCGACGCAAGAAGATATCAACAAGATCTTTGACCTGCTCCGGCCAACCCCGTCCGCAAGCGTTCCGCCTGAGTTACTCAGACTCGCTCCGACGCTAAAACTTGTCTACGACGCGCTTGCCGCAAGCGAGGCGGGCCTATCCGCCTCGGAAATTGCCGTCGTCGTTGGCGTTAGCCGCGGAACTGCGCAGCGATACCTCGCACGATTGGAACAGACCAATTCGATCAAACTCGAATTGAAGTATGGACATGCCGGTCGTCCCGAACACCGATACCGCATCAAGCAGAACTGACACCGGAAATCCCTCACCAGACGCCACCAGAGCATCAGCTCGCTCATCCAGACCCGTGACGGTGGCTGTCGCATGGACCCGTACGGTGACGACCCAACCGTAGGATGGGCCAATGACTGACGCCCCCGTGCATGTCGCCGCGGTGATCTTCAACCCCATCAAAGTCGACCTTGTCGCACTTCGTGAGACGGTCACCGCAGAAGCGTCGGCCGCGGGTTGGGGCGAAACCGTGTGGTTTGAGACATCCGTTGACGACGTTGGCCAGAAAGCGACGAAACAGGCGCTTGAGAAAAAGGTCGACCTCATCATTGCCGCTGGCGGCGACGGCACGGTCCGCGCCGTTGCGGAATCGATCCGCGGCACCGGCGTCCCGTTGGCCCTTCTCCCATCGGGTACCGGCAACCTGCTGGCTCGCAATCTGAAGCTCACCCTGGATGACATGCCGGGATCGGTTACCGCAGCGTTCACCGGTGAGGATCGCCCGATAGACCTTGCGCTGATCGACATCGAGAGAGCAGACAAGTCCCGCGACCGACACGTATTCGTCGTCATGGCCGGAATGGGCATGGACGCGAGAATGATCAAGAACACCGACGACGATCTCAAGGAGAAGGCCGGCTGGATCGCGTATGTGAGCGCTATCGTCAAATCACTCCGCGATCCGAATGAACTGCACCTTCGCATCCGGCTCAACGACGGCCCCGTCAAGCGCGCAACCGTGCACACTCTCATTATCGGGAACTGTGGTTCACTCCCCGGGAACATCCTGCTGCTGCCTGACGCTGTCGTTGACGACGGCTTATTGGATCTCCTGCTGATGCGGCCAGGGAGCGCGCTCGGCTGGCTGCGAGTCTGGGGAAAGGTCGCCTGGGTGAACGTGGTGCTTCGCCGCACGAAAGCGGGCAGGACTCATGTCGGCGCGAAGAACGATGGGGACTTGCGCTATGAGACCGGAACGGAATTCGTCGCCCGCCTTTCCCGGCCCGAAGAAATTGAGCTTGACGGAGACCCCTTCGGTAAGACGACTGCATTCAAGACGTGGATCGAACCGGGCGCCCTCACCGTGCGGCTACCCAAAGACACGGCGTAACAAGCTAGAGCTGCCGGTCGTGCTCCCTGGATCGACTTTCGCGGACCACCGTGATGCCGATTGGAATGAGGGACAGGATGACAATACCAACCGCAATCACGTCAACATTGTTGGCAATCACCGGGATCTTGCCGAGGTAGAACCCTGCGATAGCGAATATGACCCCCCAGGCAACTCCGCCGATGACGTTCCAGAGCAGAAAGCGACGGTATGGCATCGTCGACATTCCCACCACGGGAGGCACGTAGGTACGCACGATCGGCACGAAGCGGGCGAGCACCAGGGACTGCGGACCGTAGCGGGCGAAAAACTCATCTGCCCGATCGATGTACTTCGTCTTGAGGATTCGCGCGTCCGGTTTGAAGAGCTTCCTGCCGAAACGGCGCCCGAGGGCATATCCAACCGAGTCTCCGACGATCGCGGCTGCCGCGACGGCGATGATCAGCACTGGCAGCGGGATCATCAGGCGCGTGGTTAGCAATGCCGCCGTGAAGATGAGCGAGTCGCCAGGGAGAAAGGGGAACAACACACCCGTCTCAATGAAGATGAACGCGATGATGATCGCTAGAACGTACGGACCCGACCCAGTGAGTAGCGCCGTTGGATCGAGCAGGCCACCGGAAGCATGGACGAGAGTGTGGGCTGCGGTCACGACGATCAAAGTCATTCGTCCAGCGTACGACGCTGCGATCATGCCCTAAAGACGGGCGAGGCGGACTCGGGCGAATGTGTAGATCCCATAGGCGATGAGCCCCACTCCTACGGCGATGAGGATGACAACGCCGTACGGCAGCGCCGCGAGTGATTTGAGGGCGCCGTCGAGTCCGGATGCATCGGTGGGGTCGAGCTTGAAAGCGGCGATGATGAACAGGATCCCCACTATGGCGACGGCGACCCCTTTCGCTACGTACCCCGTCACGCCGAGGATGATCACAAGGACCCTCGCGCGGCCGCCCGGAACGTTGATGTCGACTGTGAATTTCTGCCTCACGCCCTTGATGACGAAATAGCCGCCAACCCCGAAGGCGACCACCCCAACAAGACCAAGGAGAACCTGGCCGCCCGGAAGGGACAGGATGCTGCTGCTGGCTTGCCGGGTGGAGCTACCGGCGCTGGTGCTGTGGCCCTGCGCAAAGGTGAGTGCCGTGGCGCCGAGCGCGAGGTAGGCGATCGCTTTTGCCACCGCGACGAGACTCCTCACCCACCGTTTCTTCGACGATGAACCCAGTCCGAGTGCGGCTTGGACGATGAGCCAGAGGCCCAGTGCTACCAGGCCCACCACAGTCAGCCAGAGGATGAAGACGCCGCCCGGTAGTTTCGCGACTTCGGCGAGGGCGCCGGACTGGTCGGATTCGACGCTGTCGTGTTGCGCGACCCGGATGGCGAGGTAGCCGAGAAGCAGGTGTATGAGGCCGCTGGCGGCATACCCTGCGCGGGCGAGGGTGGTGAGGGTTGTGCTGTTCGCGGCAGTAGCGGCGGCGTGCTCCGCGTGCCCTCGTGCGCTCATGTTCCGTCCGTTTGGGGTTGGGAGTACTCGCCCTCGATCTTCTCGCCCGGGATCCGGACAGTGCGTATCGTGTCGATAGCGATCACTGCGCCGACGATCACCATTGCCAGCGCTATCGACGCGGCAGTGTCGCTGATCCAGTGATAGCCCAAATAGAGTCGGCTGACTACTTGAGCCAGGATGCCCACGATCGCGATAAGCACGGCTGTGACGGTGAACCACGTCCGCTGGATCCGGCTGGCGAGCAAGAACGCGAGGATCAGGAAAAAATCCGAGGTTCCGAGAACGTGCCCGGATGGGAATGAGTATGTGTGGTCGGGGCCGAACAGCATGAGGCCGATCGGTGGTCGCGGATGCTGCACGAGCGGAGCAATAATCTGCGCGAGGATGACACCGGTCAGCATCCCGCCGGCTAAAAGGAGCGGTCGCCACACATGACGGGCGGCGACCACCCAGATCACCAGAACGACCAAGACGATGATCGGCAGCGCGACCGGGCCGAAGATGACGGCCAGCGCGATCATGAACCCTGTCGTACTACCCGAGCGCTGGGCGTCGATCCAGGTCTCCACGGGTTCGTCGAAGCGTTCGAAACCCGTATGGGTGAGCACGCCGCCAAGGAGGAAGAAGAAAGCGGTCAAGCCGACCGCGATGAGCACGGCGGATGTCGCATACAGTCGGCGGCGATCCGCGGGGTCGATGTAGCGCTCTTCGACCACGAACTTTTCGTGCCATTGGGACCAGCGGCCATCCGCCTTGCTGCCGACCGTTGTCATTGCGGTGGAACCTCCATGGTGAGCCTTCTGCACTGGTCGTTCATGAACGATACACGTCTGCTCGCGCGCCGCGAACTATCAATTGGGCTATCCGGCGCGCGATCCAGAGCGGCCCGCTTCGTGCCAAGCTGATCTCCGTGCAGCTATGGTCGCACCGCTCTTGTTGCCTAAAACTGCGCAGTACCTCGCAGCCGGCGGGGGCGGCCGTCCGGGTCAACGACGAGACGACTGATCGGGGCTGCCCATAGTCGTTGGATGGGCGAGACGGGTTCGGGAGTGTGGTGGCGCACGTGTCCGTCGGGCCGGGGCGCGCTGCGGCCGGTTTCGTGCCAGTGGTCGAGAGCGTCAGCGGTGGTGTTCCAAAGTTCGAGCCCAGCCGCCGGGTCGTGAAGTTGGGGATCATTCTGGTCCAGGCCCAAGTGTTCGGCCCAGAGTTGGAGCCGGAGGTCGCGGGCCAGCCCTCCAGAAGCGTAGTGGCCGGTCGCTGCGCCGGGTGGTTCCGGGTTGTCGAGAACCGCGCACGTGAGTTCGCTGTCGGTGGTCCAGGATCGACGGTTGAAGTTGTCTGAGCCGCAGGTGATCCACGTGTCATCGACGATGCAGATCTTGGCGTGGACGTAGATTGGGGTTCCCGTGCTGTTCTCGAGGTCGAACACGCCGACCCGCTCTGGTGCGACCCGGCGCAGCGTTCTGAGGGCCCGTACCTGCCCGATCCGGCTAGCCGGCCCGGCGAGGGGACCGTCGGAGTCGGGGTAGCGGGGCACGACGGCGATCACGTTCAATTCGGGGTTTCGTTCGAGGGCCCCGGCGAGAGCGGCTGCGACCTCAGTCGACCACAGGTACTGGTCCTCGATGTAGATCAGCGAGCGGGCGTGGGCGAAGGCTTTCGCGTAGGCGCGGGCGATGCTGCGTTCCCCGGTAGGTGCGAACGGGAACGGCGGACGTTTCACACCGTAGGTGCGCAGCAGCTGCACTGCCTGAGAGCCGGCCGGTGGTGGTGGCGGTGCAGCGTCTGGGAGCGGCTGGGGGTGCCGGGGCATGTGGGCGAGACGTTGCAGCAGCATCCGGTAGGGGGTGCGTCGGTCCAAGGGATGGGGGTCATTCCACCGTTCAGCGAAAATTGCCAGCAGGTCTCCCACAACGGGGCCACGCAGTTCGAGGGCAGCATCGTGCCACGGGGGTCGTTTGCCATACCGGGAATCCATGGTCAGCGCTTGCGGGTCTCCCGCGTGGTCGGCGTCGTCCCGGCGGCTGTGGCACAGGTCGATTCCGCCAACGAACGCGATGTCCCGCGACGGGTTGTCGCGATGGCGGATGACGAAGAATTTTTGGTGGTGGGAGCCGAACCGGCGTACTCGCTGGTCCAGCAGCACCTCTCCTCCGGCGTCGTTGATCTGACGACCGAGGAGCTCGTTGGACCGGCCGCTAATCGGAGCCGATACGCGCGCTCCGTGGGATCTCCACACAAGGCCCCGCACCTCCACTCCTGCACGGGCCAACCCCGCGAGCAGATCACCGATCGACGGCCCGTCCGCCAGCAGCCGCTCGTCGGCGTCGCCACGCCAGTCGGTGAACCAGACACGGTCTCCCGCGTGCAGAGCTGTCAGCTCCTCATGCAGCCGGGCGAAGTATGTCGCGCCGTGAATCAGAGGCTGCACGAGGTTGCCCTCCGACCAGGACGGCAACTCATCGCCGCCCGCGTGCACGTCTGTGGCTAGGTTTCCGCGCTCGGCGCGACTCAGGAACCAGGTACCAGGATCAGTGTCCACCCGATGCACTTTACGGTACCCCTAGACCGCCCAGGCGTTGCAGAGAGACGTGTGCCATGAGGCCCGGACAGGCCGCAGAGGCATCTTTGGAGTTCGGGTCTATACGAGACCCACATCCCATGAGAACTGTTGCGGGCAAATATGGACCAATCGCGAAATTGCTCGAGGGAAATGAGCCGCTGATCAGCACTTTTTGAGCGGAGACGGTGGGATTTGAACTCTAATCGGCACCCAGTAAGCTCAATGGGAATCTTCAAAAACCCCGGAACTACGCCATTTTTGAGTGGGGTGAGCATGGCTTCAATCACCATGTTTTCGTACAAGTGTGGGCAAATTGTGGGCAAACGGCATCGTCACCTCACCGCAGATTCCGAGGCTGAAGCGCAAAGCCTTGAGCCGATCTGTCCCGTCGGGGTTTGACTATCGGGCAAATCGACAAGGTTGATGTCGACCATTGGTTGCTGGCCGTTTTCGGATGCGCCGCGGAGCATCCCGTGCTTCGCCATCACACTCCACAGAAGCTGGCATGGAGGCCGGCGAAGCCCAGGACAACCGCACGCATGCACAGAACGTGGCTCTCGTTTACTCGGGGCTCGCGCCCCTGCCGTATTTCAGTCGGCATAAGAAACATATGAGGCGTGCTGAAGGGACTTGAAAACTCGCACAAGGGCTCTACGAAATCTCTTCTGAACACGTCCTCGAAATCCGGGGTGTCGGGATGCATCGAGACGATGTCCTTCTACGCTGACGAAATGAGCACCCAAGGATCCGATGATGACTCGCTGCAGGCGGATCCCATAGACGCTGATGCGCCTGGCGACTGGTTGCTGCGCCCAACGAGCAAAATCGGGTCGCAACTCAGTAGCCAGATCTTCGGCTCAATGTTCGAGGACTTCACTCAGCAGATTGCGGCATTCGCTCTTTCGAAGCATTCCGAGCAGTTCGCCGGCTTGGGCCAGCAGCTCGGTGCGACCTTGATCTCGCAGTTGGGGTGGTCGACCGAGGTGCTTCTTGATCACTACCGAACAGCGATCGCGCCCCTTCTTGCTCAACTCGCTTCGCCTTTCCGTGGTGTTTGGCCGGGCAACCTCGAAGGGCTCCACCTTGATGTCAATGAGATGAAGACCCTGATGGTTGACGAAGGACTGCCGATTGCCTGGGTGCCCCGCACGTCAATTCTCCGCTCAGTGTTGGCGGCGAAGACCGCTCAACAGAGGCGGGCAGTTTATGGTCGGCGCTGGGTGGCCATCGTCGACGACTGCGAAGCCATGCTCGATCGAACGACGTCGACTGCGGTGGAACCGTTCAAGCTCCAGGCGCTGAAGTCAATCGCCGGACTGCGCTCGGGCCATCATGAGCTTGCCCAGGCATTCTCGGCGGCAACGTTGGACACCACGGTCGGATATGTGTTCTCGACTAGGCTAGCTCGTCGCCATGCGACCAACGTAGAGCACCTGGGGAAACTCGACGAACGCCCCGTGCGGGAATTCTTTGCTGTCGCACAGCTGATGGGCGTGCATCTGCAATACAGACCAAGTGACGGGGACCCGATTCCCCGCACATTCAATCGGCACGCATCGATCCACGGCGTCTCGACAGTGCAGTATTCGCGCCTCAATTCGGTGTTAGCGCTCGCCCACCTCACAAGTTTTATTTGGTTCATCGAGCTCAGTACGACAAGAAGGCCCAGGCGGTAGCTGCGCGATACCGAGCTGGCAGGGCTGCAAGAAAGCGACCCCCGGCAACGACCACAACCGCCTGAACGACTCGTGCAACCAAGTCGATTCGCTGCATTGCTGCTAGATCACCCATCAGCAAGAGAAGCGTCCTTGACCGGGCGTCAGTGCCAGGTCTTGTAGGCCGAGGTAGGAGTGCACGTATAGATTGCGTTTCCAACGTGATGCACACCGTTGCCGAGGCGTCCGCACGTCTGGAAAAGGTCCACCATCGAAGGGATTAGGAAGGCAAGGATCGCGGCGGAGAACACGATACCTGCGAGGGAGATGATGAGTCCCGCAAGGGCGAAGCCATTCTTATGCCCGGCGTGCCTCGACTGCACCAACGCGACGATGCAAAGGACCAGCCCCACGATGTCGAGCGGGAAAACGAACGAGAGGACGAAACCGACAATTCCCAGGACGCGGCCCGGACGCGAGGGCGGCTGACCGTATGGCAGCGGCAGCGTCGGGCCGGATGATGGCGGTGCATAGGGAAACGCGCCTGTAGGGCGTTCCGCGTCAGGTTGGCTGCTCATGGCTCGCTAGCCTAGGTACGAATCGACCGACGACACGGAAGCCACGCTTACTGGCGCACCTGACGCGGCCGTGCCTGGCATGAAACGCGCTCAATAGGAAACGCCGCCTGATCCGACGGCGGTGGCGAGGGTGCGGAAGTCGCATCCCGCGCCAACACCCCCATCACCGACGATTAGGTTCGTCACCCGAGATGGTCGAAGCTATCAACTTCGTTCTTCCTCCGATTGACGCCGTTCGCAGGAACTCCGAAACTTCGCGCACCTCGTCCTCGCTGAGTCCACCGCGCTCTGCAGTCTCAGCACGCGCCTGCGCGAGGTACTGCGTCAGCCTTCGGTGTTGGACAGCCAACATCCGCTCCTGGATTTCTAGCAGCCTATGAACGTCGAGCGACCGAGCGTGTCCGCCTCCGTGACCGACGGGAGACCGTTATGACCTCGTCGGGCGACTCTCCCTTAAACATCGGGGGAGAAGTGTCACCACCAAGACCGCTAGAAGTGCGAGGTATGCGGGCTCCGACCTGTTGGTCCGTAGCCCACGATCTGCGGATTGGAACTGCGCCGGCGACCCTTTCTATTTCAATTAGCGATCCGGCCATGACACACGATTGAAGTGTTCGTGCCTCACTCGGGGGCTGCTGTCGGCGCAAACAAGTCAAGTAGGTTCTAGCGCAAGAGAGCGTGGTGAAGGGAACGATGTCAAGGCATGGTCGACTGCGTCCGGGGCTCACCCTAGGAGGTGAGCAGGCGGAGGCAGATCC
>JAUZGC010000138.1 GCA_030840105.1 Microbacteriaceae bacterium | reverse complement strand
GCGAGCTCTTCGGCTTCCCCAACCCGTTGCTTGGCATCGCCGGCTGGACGGCGACGATCGCGGTCGGCGTCGGGATCCTGGCCGGCGGGCGCTTCGCGCGCTGGTACTGGGCGCTCTTCAATCTCGGTGTGGTCGGCGCCCTCGCGCTCGTCGTCTTCCTGATCACGCAGAGCATCTACTCACTGAACGTCTTGTGCCCGTGGTGCATGCTCACCTGGTTCGTGACCATCCCAACCTTCTGGATGGTGACGTTCTATAACCTGAAACAGGGAAACATTCCCGTTCCACCATCCGTCCGCCGGATTGCTGCCGCCGCATACAGCTGGGTGCCGCTCATCACGCTCGCCAGCTACGCGATCGTGGCCGTGCTCGCCCAGATCCAGTTGGACTGGCTGCACCGCCTGTAGCTCTCAGCGCGGGGCGACGATGCAGCGCCGCGCCGGCGCCCAGCCCTAGAACCAGAGCGCGAGCTCGCGTGCCGCCGACTCCGGCGAATCGCTTCCGTGCACCAGGTTCTGCTGCACCTTGAGTCCCCAGTCGCGCGCCAGATCGCCGCGGATCGTTCCTGGCGCTGCTGTCGTCGGGTCCGTGGTGCCTGCGAGCGACCGGAAGCCCTCGATCACGCGGTTACCTGCCACGCGAATGGCTACGATCGGCCCGCTCTCCATGAATTCGACGAGCGGCTCATAGAAGGGCTTGCCCTCGTGCTCCTCGTAGTGCTTGGCGAGGACGGTCCGGTCGGCCTGCAGCAGCTTGATGTCGACGAGTGCGTACCCCTTCGCCTCGATCCTGCGCAGGATCTCGCCCGTCAGGTTGCGGGCGACGCCATCCGGCTTGACGAGAACGAGGGTTTCTTCGACAGGGGTGCTCATTCTGGGTTCTCCGTTTCGAGGTTATCTTGCGTGTGAGTGTTGTTGGTTCGGTCGAGTCGCACGCCGACGATCATGCAGTACGCCCACATTGCCGTGAAGATGGCGCCGACGATAAAGAAGGCGGGTACCAGGACGCCGGCGGCGATCACGATGGCCTGCAGGATCCAGCCGACGATGAACGCCCAGCGGTAGCGCAACAGGCCGATGGTCGCGCCCATCGCCACGACGAGAGCAGCACCCCCGCCGAGCGCAAGGGGTGCGGGAAGCGCACCCAGCCCGAAGATCACGAGTGAGCCGAGGAAGACGATGATCAGCTCGAAGCCGAGCACGATCGCGCCAAGGCTGCGGCGCGCCGAACGCGGCCGGGCCGGCCGGCCCGTGGACATGCCCCGATTCGACTCCTCTGGCTCCGCTTCGTCTGGCGTCACGTCGTCCGGCATCAGCTGGTCTTCCAGCCGCGCTTCTCGGCGATGGCCATTGCATCCCCCACGAGCGTGATGGATCCCGTCACGACGACCGCGCGCCTCGGCGCCTCGCTCGCCCACTCCCGGGCACGCTCGACCGCCTCCTCGAGGTTCTCAAAGACGTACGTCGCATCCTCGTGGGTCGCGGCGAGGACGAGGTCGCCCAGTTGCTCGTAGCCGATCGCGCGCTCGGAGCCGGACTGCGTCGCGTGAAAGCGGGCGGCCAGCGGCTCGAGGGCCTGGATGATCCCCACGGCGTCCTTATCGGCGAGCACGCCGAGCACGAAGGTGATCTCGTCGAAATCGAAGTATTCCCGGAGCGCCGCAGCGAGGGAGGCGGCGCCGCTCGGGTTGTGGGCGGCATCCACAAGCACAGTCGGATCGATGCCGACCAGTTGGAGCCGGCCGGGAGACGTGACCGTGGCAAGGCCCTCTTCGATCAGCTCCAGGCTGAGCGCCTGGGTGCCGCGACCGAGGAACGTCTCGACGGCCGCAATGGCGACGGCGGCGTTCTGGGCCTGGTGGCTGCCGTAGAGCGGAAGGAAGAGATCGGCGTACGTGCCGGCAAGCCCGCGTACCGTGATGAGCTGCCCACCGACGGCGACCGCATTACTGACCACGTCGAACCGATCGCCCTGCACGGCGAACGTCGACTCGGTCAGCTCGGCGGCACGCTCGAGTTCGATAAGACCATCGGGCACCTGCGCTGCGCTCACCACATCGGAAGCCGGCTTGATGATGCCGGACTTCGTCTTGGCGATCTGCGTGATCGTCGTGCCCAGGCGGTTGGTGTGGTCGAGCGAGATCGGCGTGAACACGGCGACCTGGCCATCGCCCACGTTTGTCGAGTCCCACTCCCCTCCCATACCGACCTCGATGACCGCGACGTCGACCGGAGCGTCGGCGAAACAGGCGAATGCGAGCACGGTCATTGCCTCGAAGAAGGTGAGGGGCAACTGCCCAGCGGCCTCGAGCTCGAGGTCGACGATCTCCAGATAGGGCTGGATGTCTTCCCAGTTGCGCGCGAGGGCCTCATCGCTGATCGGCTCGCCGTCGATCACGATGCGTTCGTTGAAACGGATCAGGTGCGGACTCGTGAAGAGACCGGTGCGCAGGCCGTACGCGCGCAGAATGCTCTCGGTGATCCTGCTTGTGCTCGTCTTGCCGTTCGTTCCGGTCACGTGGATGATCGGGTACGCGTGGTGCGGATCGCCGAGGAGTTCCACGGCGCGGCGTGTGGCAGTCAGCCGCGGTTGTGGGCTGGCCTCCCCGAGGCGCGAGAGCAAGCTCTCGTACACTGCATCGCCCGCTGCGGTGAAGTCGTCGTCAGACATCGCGAGCCCCGTCCAGGCGGCTGACCGCGACGACGAGTCGACCGGCGTTCGCGAACTGGTCCGCCGCGAAGTCCTGGTAGAACTCGGCGTCGTGCAGTACCACGCTGCTCAACCACTCCGATGGGAGCTGGTCCCCGTAGACAGCGAGTGACGTGTGGTCGGCCGCACTGTACGAGTGGGACTCCTGCGCGAGCGTCTCCGCAGCGATGTCGACCTCGGTCACGCTCGCGACCGCGCGCGCATCCTCATCGGAGAAGAAGATCAGGTCGAGGCGGATGCGGTCACTCACGTCGAATCCGGCGGCCCTGCGGGTGTCCTGCGCTGCGCGAATGACGTCGCGGGCGAGGCCCTCCGCCTCGAGTTCGG
>JAUZGC010000181.1 GCA_030840105.1 Microbacteriaceae bacterium | reverse complement strand
AAGGCGTCCCGCTGGATTCGCCCAACCGCAATTTCAAGGACCCGCTGCACAAACCCGAGCTGATCTACGCCCTGAGCCCGACCTTCGAGGCGTTGTGCGGGTTTCGGGCCGTTACCGAGAGCCTGGCGGTCTTCGACGCCTTGGTCGCTGCCGGCGATGCGTCGGATGGCTCCTCCGACGCCCAGGCGGCGCTCGCCGGGTTCCGGGACCGTCTCGCTTCGGGAGCCGGCGACTCGGCAAACTCTGCCGATTCCTCCGAACCGGTGCTTCGCGACGCGGTCGCCTGGCTCCTTGCCGGCGGCGCGGACGTCGATATCCTCGTTGCTGCCGTGGTCCGCGCGGCTGGAGAACTCGCACTTGAGCCGGTCGGGGCGCTCGCTGAGGCCTACCCGGGCGATCCCGGCGTCGTGCTCTCGCTCCTCCTCAACCACGTGACGTTGCGGAGAGGTGAGGCGCTCTACCTGCCGGCAGGCAACATCCATGCGTACCTCTCCGGCCTCGGCATCGAACTCATGGCCGCCTCGGACAACGTCCTGCGCGGCGGTCTCACGCCGAAGCACATCGACGTGCCTGAGTTGCTCGCGGTGCTCGACTTCTCGCCGATCGCGGAGCCGCGGCTGGCGGCGGAAACGACGGCGCTCGGTGTCGAGGTGTTCCGCCCGGACGTGCCCGATTTTGCCCTCGTGCACATCGAGCTCGGTGCGGATGTCGCGGAGGCGAACGTCCCGCTGCCCGGACCGGCGATCGTCCTCTGCATCGATGGGGTGGTCGAGGTCATCGGTGCCGGCGCCGATCCGGCCGTGGCCATCCTGCGGAAGGGGGAGTCGGTCTACGTCACTCCCGACGAGGTATCGCTGCGTTTCACGGGCACTGGTTCGGTCTTCCTCGCCACCTCAAACGGTTCGTTCTAGACCCGCCCGAGGCGCTCATTCCTGAAGTGCGGTGCGATCCTCGACGGATGCGATCACATCGAGTGCGGAGGCTTGCGCCATTGCAAGAATCATATAGCATATGATTCTCAAGCCCCTTTGAGCAGAGGATCAACGATGACCCGTATCGCAGCCGCAACTGTCGCGCTTGTCGACGTCGAGGTCGAGACCGTGCGCACTGATGCTGTGCAGAGCTTTGCCAAACAGGAGACGGTCGTCGTCGAAATCACGACCGACGAGGGTCTCACCGGCACGGGTTACTCGTACACGATCGGCACCGGCGGGCATTCCGTGGTCGAACTTCTTCGTCACAGCCTCCTGCCGTTGCTGCCGGGGCAGGACTCGAGAGAAATCGAGTCCCTCTGGAAGTTGCTGCACGCTGCGACCCGTGCCACCGCCGTCGGCGCGATCACGAGTCTTGCTCTCGCAGCGGTTGACACAGCCTTATGGGACCTGCGCTGCCTCCGGGCCAACGAGCCACTCTGGCGCGTTGCCGGAGGAGCCAGCCGGCGGGTGCCGCTCTACGACACAGAGCATGGCTGGCTGCAGCTGCCCATCGACGAACTCGTCGCAGGGGCCGTTGCGGCCAGGGACAACGGCTGGGGCGGCACAAAGATCAAGGTGGGCAAGCCGAGCGCCGTCGAGGATGCCGAGCGGCTTCGCGCCGTTCGCGAAGCAACCGGCCCGAGCTTTGACATCATGATCGACGCCAACCAGTCATTCACCGCGGCCGAGGCGATCCGCCGGGCGGAGACGTTCAGGGACCTCGATCTGTTCTGGTTCGAGGAGCCTTTGCCTGCCGACGATGTGAGCGGTCATGTGCGGCTAGCGGACTCGACGACCGTGCCCATCGCGGTGGGTGAGTCGATGTACTCGATCGCTCAATTCCGGGACTATCTGCAACGTGGTGGGGCATCGATCGTGCAGCCGGATGTCGCGCGCATCGGCGGTATCACCCCGTGGCTCAAGGTCGCGCACATGGCAGAAGCGTTCAACGTCGTCGTGGCTCCGCATTTCCTGATGGAGCTGCACGTGAATCTGGTGGCAGCTGTGCCGAACGGCCGCTACGTCGAACACATCCCACAACTCCGGGCAATCACCACACAGGAGATGGAAATCGTCGGCGGTCACGCGCTGGCGTCGGAGACACCCGGCCTCGGCATCGCGTGGAACCGCGATGCCATGGACAACCGCCGAGTCGTGTGACTCGACGGGGCAACACACCGCAACCCCGCAATTCTGAAAGGACAATGATGTCTGCAACACCCACAGTGAGTGCGCCTTCGCGCACGAACACCCCTATCGGCGTCGCCCTCGCGTCTCTCGTCGGCTCGGCCCTGGAGTGGTACGACTTCTACCTCTATGGGACGGCAGCGGCGCTTGTGTTCAGCAAGGTCATCTTCGTTAATAGCAATCCGACACTGGCGACACTGGCCGCGTTCACAACTTTCGCCTTCGGCTATTTCATTCGCCCCCTCGGTGGGCTGATCTTCGGACGGCTCGGCGACGTCCTCGGGCGCAAGCGCGTGCTCGTGATCACGCTGCTGGTGATGGGCGGTGCCACCTTCCTGATGGCCTTGCTGCCGACATACGCAGCAGCCGGGATCTGGTCGCCCATTCTTCTGGTGCTGCTGCGACTCATCCAGGGCATCGGTGCCGGTGCTGAGTTCGGTAGCGCCGCCGTCTTCTCCGTTGAGAACGCCAACCCCCGCAGACGCGGGCTTCACGGCGCGTGGCCGTCATCGGGGGTGTACCTCGGCCTCCTGATGGCGTCGGGTGTCTTTGCGATCGTCACTCAGCTCCCCGAGGACCAGTTCCTGGCGTGGGGATGGCGGATCCCCTTCGCGCTCAGCATTGTGGTCGTCATCGCCGCGCTCGTCATTCGGCTGCGCCTGGCCGAAAGCCCGGCCTTCGTCGAATTGCAACAGGAGAACAAAGCCCCGACCACACCCGTCAAGGATGTCTTCCAGCGCGAGAAGAAAGGCATGCTCCTCCTTCTGCTTGCCCAGACCCCGCAGAACGTCGTCTCGTCCATCAACTTGGCGTTCATCACGGCGTACATCGTCGGCAACCTCACGCTGGCGAATTCCATCGGCCCGGTCGCCACCACCATTGGAACCGCGGTCACCATGCTCGCGCTTCCCCTGTTCGGCATGCTGTCGGATCGGGTCGGGCGCAAGCCGGTGATGCTGTTCGGTATGGTCTTCTCCGCCCTGTTCGCGTTCCCGTACTTCTGGTTGATCGACGGCGGCCGAGCACCATTCCCGATCACGATCGCCGTCGTGCTGAGCCTCGGCCTCGGAATCGGTGGCATGTTCGGCCCGCAGGCCGCCTACTTCTCCGAGCTCTTCACGGGCGCAGGACGCCTGACCGGTCTCGCTTTCGCCCGCGAACTGGCCGGCGCTCTTACCGCTGGAACCACGCCTCTCATTGCCGTGGCACTCGTCGCCGCAGCCGGAGGCAAGTCGTGGCCGGTCCCGGTCTTCATCATCGTCGCCTGCGTGATCGGAATCGTGGCGGTCCTGGTTGGCGGGGAGACTCGCGGCCGGAACATGCGCGCCACCAACGTGGCCGAACTGAAGGCATCCACGGGCTCATTCGAGGGATGACGTTGTCAGAGCAGGAGTTCGCGGGTCGTCGCGTCGTTGTCACCGGGGCAACCCGGGGAATCGGCGCGGCGATCGCGCGGCGCTTCGCCGCGGGCGGAGCATCCGTAACCGTCACGGGCCGCAGTGCCGCCAATGAGCTTGCGCCGGGGATTCACCTGGTACAGGTGGATTCGTCAACGCTCGAAGGAGCAGCGGCACTCGCCGCCACTGTTTCGGCCGGTGGGCCCGTGGACATCCTCGTCGACGCGGTTGGCGGTTCAAGCTCCCGCGGCGGCGTGGGCGATTTGACCGAAGACGACTGGATGGCCGCATTGCAAGCCAATCTGCTCGCAGCGGTCCGGCTCGACCGGCTGCTCGTGCCAGGAATGGTCGCCCGCGGCTCGGGAGCGATCATCCATGTGACCTCGATCCAGCGGCGCCTGCCGATGTCGTGGAGCCTCCCGTATGCGGCGGCGAAGGCTGCGCTCACGACGTACAGCAAGGGCCTGGCCACCGAGCTCGCGAGCGCAGGCATCCGCGTGAACGCTGTTGCGCCTGGGCTCGTCGAGACCGAGGCCGTTCTTGGCCGGATCGCGAGGCGCGCGGCAGAAGAGGGTCTCGACGAAAGCAGCGCACGCGACTCCGTCGCCAAGGATCTCGGGGGCATCCCGCTTGGGCGTCTCGGCCAACCGGCGGAGATCGCCGAGCTCGTCGCGTTCCTGGCGTCAGACCGCGCGCGCTGGATCACCGGGGTCGAGTATGTGGCTGACGGCGGCACAATGCGTGCGCTGTAGCCGTCGCCAAACGTTATGGTGAAATCCATGTCCAGCCTCTTGCCTGAGCCGAGCGGTCCCGGACGGCTGTCGTCCCGCATGGTCAGCATCGACGTGTACGGTCAGCTCGCTACCGCGATTCTGCGGAACGACATCCCACCGGCCAGCAGGGTCAACATCAATGCGGTAGCCGTCTCCCTCGGCGTCTCGGCAACCCCGGTCAGGGAGGCGCTCGCTCGACTCGAATCCGACGGCCTGGTAACCCAGCTCCACCTCAAGGGCTACCGCACCACCGATCTTCTGACCCAACGCGAGATCCGTGATCTCTGGCAGTTCCGGATGCTCATCGAACCGTACGGTGCGGGACACGCCGCCACCGCCGCATCGCCGGATCAGATCGCTGCGCTGGAGCACGAGATCAATTCGTTTACTTCTGCGCCGACGGGTTCGGATTTCGATTCCTATCAGGATTTCAGCGACCACGATGCCCGCCTGCACGGACTGATCCTCGAGGCTAGCGGCAACGCCATCATCACCCGGGCGTTCGAACGGACACACTGCCACCTGCACGCTTTTCGCCTTGCTTACAACAGCTCTGCCGGTAGCGCCACCGTCGATGAGCACATCGCGATCGTCGACCACATCAGCGCGCGAGATGCAGCCGGCGCGGCGGAAGCGATGATGGAACATCTGGCGAACTCCCGCGATCGCCTCTTACCTCTCGCCAAAGAAGGGTAGGCGCGTCCTGCTGACCGGATTCGTCCGGGCGCTGACTTCGTTATCGTGGGCACGGTAATGTGGCCGTGGCCGTCGCGGGTGCGTCGGGCAGAGGAGAATGACGGATGGCGTGGCTGGTAACCGGGGGAGCGGGCTACATTGGCTCGCATGTTGTGCGGGCGTTCCTCGAGGACGGCATCAGCGTCGTCGTGATCGATGACCTGTCGAGCGGGCACGAGGAGTTCATTCCCGAATCCGTACCGTACATCCGTGGCACTCTGCTCGATCGTGAGCTCCTCGAGTCGGTCTTCCGCACGCACGACATCACGGGGGTCGTCCACGTGGCCGGCTTCAAATACGCCGGAGTCTCCGTAAAAAGGCCGCTGCACGCATATCAGCAGAATGTCACTGCGATGATCGAATTGCTCTCCGCGATGGAGGTTTCGGGGGTAGACGCAATTGTCTTCTCTTCGAGTGCAGCGGTGTACGGAACACCGGACACCGACCTTGTCACCGAAGACACCCCGAAGAATCCGGAGTCGCCATACGGTGAGACCAAGCTGACCGGGGAATGGCTGTTGCGTGACCAGGAGGTTGCGGCCGGACTGCGCCACACGTCGCTGCGCTACTTCAACGTCGTCGGGTCGGGTGCGCCCGATCTGTACGATACGAGCCCGCACAATCTTTTCCCCATGGTTTTCGACGCGCTCGTCGCGGGCAAGACCCCGCGTATCAACGGCAGTGACTACCCGACCCCAGACGGGACGTGCGTACGTGACTACATCCATGTGGCCGATCTCGCGCTGTCGCACGTCGCCGCTGCCAAGCGGCTGGATGCACGCGCGCCGATCGAACCGGTCTACAACCTGGGTAGCGGCGAGGGCGTCTCCGTCGGCGAGATCATGTCGGCGGTCGCCCAGGTGACGGGCATCGACTTCACTCCGGAGATCGGACCTCGGCGGCAGGGAGACCCAGCGCGCATCGTGGCGTCTGGCGCGCTCGCGGCTCGCGATTTGGACTGGCGGATGCGCCACTCACTGACCGAGATGGTCTCGAGTGCGTGGGCGGCCAGACAGGCCGCATCCTGAGTTGAAGTCGCTCGGGGGTAGAACGGTCGTTCCGGCAGTCGATTGTTACCGGAACTCGGCGCGTCGGAAACTCTCGAGGCCGAGTTGAGGCTTTACGATTTGCGACTTGACTCCGACCTAACTACAAGGCTGTAATTATTACCAACACGTCGACCGACGTGGACGTAACACATGGGTGGGAGATCGATATGGCTGTTTCTGAATATCGCTCTGGGGTTCCCGATGACTGGTTTGTTGATCCTGTCCGGTTGGGGGTGCCTGGGGTCCGTTCGAACATCAACGACGACAACCCTTTGGCATGGCAGTCTGATTCACTGTGCGCACAGACCGATCCGGAGGCGTTCTTCCCTGAAAAGGGTGGATCGACCAGAGATGCGAAGAAGATCTGCGCAACATGCGAAGTCAAGGCCCAGTGCCTTGAGTACGCCCTCGCAAATGACGAGCGTTTCGGCATTTGGGGTGGCCTGTCAGAGCGTGAACGCCGCAAGCTGCGTAAGCGAGCGGTTTAGTTGATGTGGCGCGCCGGTCGGGCGCGCCGCTCATTTCATCGATTTTGTGGCGCGCCCGTCGCGCTTGACTGAGGATCGACTGGGCGCAATCTAGGCTGGCCCCGATGTATCCGAGAGTCACCGCCATTGTCGTCGCCAGTAATGGCGCCGCCCACCTTCCGCGAACTCTCGACGCGCTCAGGACCCAAACCCGCCCACTCGACGCGATCATTGTCGTCGATTGCGCGTCGAGTGATGACACCGCGCGCATCATCGCCGAATTCGGCCCGACGCAGATCGTGTCTGCTCCAGGAAGGCTCTCGTTCGGGGCCGCCGTCGCGAGCGCCGTACGGCTCATCGCTCCTCCCGCCTCCGACCACGAGTGGCTCTGGCTCCTCGCCCAGGACAATGCGCCGGAGCCACGCGCGCTTGAGGCCCTCCTCGGTGCGGCCGAGGTGTCCCCGTCTGTCGCCGCGGCCGGCCCCAAGCAGGTCGACTGGGACGACGCGAGCTTCATTCGCGAGTTCGGCGAGGCGATGACACCGTTCGGCGCATCCGTCCCGGTCGTCGAGAACGAGCTCGACCAGGCCCAGCACGATGGACTGAGTGACGTCCTCGCCGTCGCCGCAGGCGGACTGATCGTGCGACACGCCCTCTGGAACAAGCTGGGCGGATTCGACCCGGGGCTGCCCGCTATGGACGATGGGCTCGACCTCTGCGTGCGCGTTCGCCTGGCCGGTTTCCGCGTCGTGCTCGTGCCGTCTGCGCGCGTCGCCACGGCCGGGGATGGCGTTGCCGGCGCTAGCCGCTCGCACAAGGGATCGGTGCGTCGTCGACTCATTCGAACCAGGCGCGCGGCACAGCTTCACCGGCGCATGGTGTACGCATCAGGAGTCGCCGTTCCCATCCACTGGCTCACTCTCGTGCCCCTGGCGTTCTTCCGGTCGATCGGCCGCCTGTTCCGCAAGGAGCCCGGCGCGATCGGTGCCGAATTCGCCGCCGCGTTCGGTGCGGCGTTCACGGGGATCCGGATTGCGTCGGCCAGACGCACGATCGCGAAGAACCGCGTCGTCGGCTGGGCGGCGATCGCGCCGCTGCGTATCCCGTTCGCCGAGGTGCGGCGCGCCCGGGCCCTCAAGCGTGAGGCTGCATTCGTCGGCGTGCGCGGAGAACGACGCGACCTCAACTTTCTCGCGGGCGGCGGGGCCTGGACGGTGCTGGCGATGGCTGTGCTCGGCCTCGCGCTCTTCGCCCCGCTGCTCGGCGCGTCGGCGCTCACGGGTGGCTCTCTCCTCCCGCTCTCGGACAGCGTCGCCCAGTTGTGGCAGAACGCGGGTTACGGATGGCGGGACATCGGGCTCGGTTTCGTCGGAGCCGCCGACCCCTTCGCCGCTGTCCTCGCGGTGCTGGGATCGCTCACGTTCTGGCAGCCGTCGTTCTCGCTCGTCCTGCTCTACTTCGCCGCACTCCCGCTCGCTGCGCTGGGTGCGTGGATGTGCGCATCCCGGCTGACCGAGCGTGGCACCCTGCGCGCGTTCGCCGCAATCGGATGGGCGATCGCGCCCATGTTGCTTATCGCGATGCAATCCGGGCGGCCAGCGGCCGTTCTCGCGCACATCCTGCTGCCGTGGCTGTTCTTCGCCGGGCTGACTGCACGGCGATCCTGGGCGGCATCGGCGACGACGGCGCTTCTTGCCGCAGCGACCCTCGCCTGCGCGCCATCGCTCGCACCGGCGCTCGCGCTGGTCTGGATTATCGGAATCGCAACGAGCGGTCGGCACTTCGCCCGACTGCTCATGATTCCACTTCCCGCCATTGCCCTCTTTGCTCCACTGGTCTGGCAGCAGGTCATTCGGGGCAACTGGATCGCGGTCCTCGCCGATCCCGGTGCACCCATTCCTGGTTCATCCGTTCACGCGTTGCAGCTCGCTCTGGGCTTCCCTGACGGCGCGCTCGGCGGTTGGTACGCCGTGAGCTCCGCCCTGGGGCTCCCTGGCGCAACGACGAATATCCTCGTTCCCGTCATGCTCGCGCCAATCGCCGCGCTTGCGATCCTGTCGCTTTTCCTTCGCGGCTCCGCTCGAGCGACGTTCGCGCTCGTGATCGCGCTGCTCGGCTTCGTAACGGCGGTCGTCGCGGTCCAGATCGCCGTCACGGTCGACGCATCCATCGCTGTGCCGATCTGGCCGGGCGCAGGACTCAGCCTGTACTGGCTCGGCCTGGTCGGGGCTGCCACGATTGGACTGCGCGCGGTCGGACGGTTCGCCGCATTGCCCGCCTTCGCAGCCGTCGTGACGCTCGCCATCGCCG
>JAUZGC010000119.1 GCA_030840105.1 Microbacteriaceae bacterium | reverse complement strand
CGCGCTACTCAACCAACGCGAGACGGCACTTGGTGAGCAAGGCCGACCGCCGGGAGCAGCACTCCGTCGATCAGGGAGACAAGGAAGGCCCGGTCGACGGTCTTTCTCTGGATCAGGCTCCGATAGGCGACCATCGACGGGGTGATGTGTGACAGCGTCTCGATGTCGCTGTCCGCAGAGATTTCTCCGCGGTCGACAGCCCTGAGCATGAGCATCCGGTGCACGGTTGCCCGTGGTTCGACGATTGCCGCGTTGGCGGCCTCGGCGAGCTCCGGGTCGCGCGACAGCATCGACGCAAGACCGGCCATGATCTGGAGTTTCTTCTCTCCATCTTCGATGGAGCGGGACTTGATCGTCGCGATGAGGTCGCCGCGCAGGGTTCCCGTATCAGGCAGTCGCGAAAGGTCGATGTCGCTGTTCTTCATACAGGCAACCGCGTCGATCACCAGTTCACCCTTGGACGCCCAGCGGCGATAGAGGGTACCTTTGCCGGCCTTGGCGCGGCTTGCGACCATGTCGATGGTCATCCCGTCGTAGCCCGTTTCGGCGAGCACCTCGAGTGCGGCATCCAGAATGTCAGCGTCGCGCGTGTGGTCACGCTTACGGCCGAGCTTCGGTGTCTGTTCTCCCGTGGCATCTGTGTGATCGAGCTGCGTCATTGCGGCGCTCTCCCCTCAAATCGGTTATCTCATTTTACCGTGATGCTAATTCTGGAACCAAATAGATCCGGAACTCAATAGTATCGTATATAGTGTCGTTCATGGCTCAGACCTCTTCCCTCTCATCCGACGCTACCGGCGTCCCTGCTCCGTCGCGCCGCTGGTGGGCGCTTGCGACCGTTGCTCTCGCCCAGCTCATGGTCGTGCTCGATTCGACGGTGGTGAACATCGCACTGCCCGCGGCCCAGGCCGACCTCGGCTTCACCAACGGTGAGCGCCAGTGGGTCGTTACCGGCTACTCGCTCGCATTCGGCAGCCTGCTCCTTCTCGGCGGTCGCCTCTCCGACCTGATCGGTCGCAAGAGGACGTTCATCATCGGCTTGATCGGGTTCGCTGGAGCCTCTGCGCTCGGCGGCGCCGCAACCAGCTTCGGGATGCTCATCGGAGCACGCGTACTGCAAGGCGCCTTCGGTGCGCTGCTCGCCCCGACCGCCCTTGCCGTCCTGACCACGACGTTCACCGTTCCGAAAGAGCGCGCCCGCGCGTTCGGTATCTTCGGCGCGATCGCCGGTGCGGGAGGTGCCTTCGGACTGCTGCTCGGCGGCTTCCTGACCCAGAATTTCGACTGGCGCTGGAACCTGTACATCAACGTATTCATCGCGATTTTCGGCGTCATCGGCGCCGTGATCTTCGTCACCTCCGCGAAGCGCTCCGGGCCGCGCCCGAAACTCGATGTGCCCGGCACTCTGCTCGTCTCGGCCGCCCTGTTCAGCCTGGTCTACGGGTTCTCAAATGCGGAAACCGACGGCTGGGGCTCAGCGCTCACCTGGGGCTTTCTCGCGGCCGCTGGGGTGCTCTTGATCGCCTTCGCGCTCTGGCAGAGGCGAGCCACGCATCCGCTGCTCCCCCTCTCGATCATTCTCGACCGCAACCGTGGGGCGGCGTTCAGTTCGGTGCTGATCTCCGGCGCCGGAATGTTCGGGGTCTTCCTGTTCGTCACCTACTACCTGCAGATTTCCCTGCACTACACGCCCGTCCAAACCGGATTGGCGTTCTTACCGATGATTGCCATGCTGATCACGGCCGCGCAGTTGTCGACGAACATCTTCCTCCGGCGGTTCGGGCCGAAGGTCATGGTTCCGTTCGGCATGATCCTCGCGACAATCGCGATGGCGTACCTGACCCACCTTGACGTGACCAGCACCTACGCGGCCGACATTCTGCCGCCGCTGATGATCCTCGGGTTCGGCATCGGATCGATCATGCCCGCATCGATGCAGACGGCCACCCTCGGTGTCGACCTCCGTTTCGCGGGCGTCGCCTCCGCCATGGTCAACACGAGTCAGCAGGTCGGCGGCTCGATCGGAACGGCCCTGCTGAACACGCTCGCTGCGACGGCGGCCACGGACTACCTGGCTGCCCACGTCCCTCCCACGGCCGCGGTAGCAGCTCAAGCAGCGATCCACAGCTACGCCATCGCGTACTGGTGGGGTGCGGCGTTCTTCGCATTCGGCGCAATCCTGTCTGCGCTACTGTTCCGGCGACGCGGGCAGGGTCTCTCCCTGTCGACCTCGCACACCTCGTCGGCCCAGAACCTGGACGATGCCGCACCGGTCATGGCTCACTAGCCCATCGTGTTGGTTGAGTAGCCCGCCGCGAAGCGACGAGCGTATCGAAACCGCGGGAGTCGCTACCGGGTTTCGATACGCGCTGGCGCGGTACTCAACCAACACAGTTTCGATAGGCGCTAGCCGCGCTACTCAACCAACACAGTTTCGATACGCGCTGGCGCGCTACTCAACCAACACAGTTTCGATACGGCCGCGGGCGGCCTACTCAACCAACACCACTTCAGTGCTACTCAACCGGCACATCGCGCTGAAGGCCCGCGCAGAGGAGTTCGGCGAGTGACGCCAGATCCTCGCGCGGGTCATCCGCTGGTCGTTCCGCCTCACGCTCAATCGGCTCGTCCGCGAGCGGCGGGGTCGTAACAATCGCACCCCACGCGAGTGCGGCGGCGCGCAGCCGTTTCGCGCCCACGGGAACGCGCAGGCTTCCCGCCAAGACCTTCTCGATGGTCGCATACAGCGCGCGACGATGCTCGGCGAGGTTCGCCTTGACCTCGGGGTGCGTGTGCTGCTCGCGCCAGACGATCACCCGGATCACATCCGAGTCCGCCTGCACCTGGAAAAGCTTCTTGCTCAGATTCAGCAGGGACCCCACCGGATTTCCCGGTTCGATCAACGGGTCAGCATCAATGCTGCCCGGGCCCAGCCGCTCGCCGACCAGTGACGCGAGGATGTCCTTCTTGGACGGGAAGTAATAGAAGAGCAGGCCCTTCGGCACGGCCGCCAGCTTGGCGATGACCGAAGTCGCTGTCGCGTCGAACCCACGCTGGGCGAACAGCCGCTCGGCGGCATCAAGGATCCTGGTGCGAGCCTCGACTGTCTCGTTCGCCATTCCGATCCCCCTTCAGGAAGTTGCGGGGGGCAGATTCCCTGCCCCCCGCAACCGGTTGTGTGCTTAGTGGGTTGCCTGGGGGTGATGCATTCGCATGGCCGGTTGTACGGCCAGCAGGCCGGCAACCATGGCGATTGCTCCAGTAATCCACGATGTCCAGGCGACTCCGGCGCTCGAGGCGTAATTGCCTACGAACGGGGAGATGATGAGCAAGGCACCGAGAACGACATGGATCCACTCCATTGCGACGAGACCCGGCATTGCCAGGCTCCATACTCCCGCAATTACCAGCAAGGCACCGAGAACAAGCAAGAACGACATGGATGCTCCCTGTTGAGGCGTCCATATCGTCGACAGTGCTGCATAGAGGCCAGCTACGACCGCTACCCAATCCTGCCAGCGTGTCCACTTATCCATCGACACCAACCTCCTTCATTGGTTGGCTCCCGATCTGGGGGTCAGTTCAACTCTAGGATTGATTGACCGACCGGTCAAGAGGCCGAGCCATTCCCCAGTTCGCGCTGCACCATCAGTGCAAGCGCACGCAGGATGCCCCTATCCACCTCGTCCGCTGGCCGCGGTTCCGGATCGAAGACACAGAGCGCTCCGATGCGTTCACCGGATGCGGATTCGACCGGGAAGCCCGCGTAGAAGCG
>JAUZGC010000109.1 GCA_030840105.1 Microbacteriaceae bacterium | reverse complement strand
CCGTGGCTCCGGGGGTCAGCACGATCTCGGCGCCATATGCCCGCAAGAGCACGCGTCGTTCCTTGCTCATGGTTTCCGGCATGGTCAGGATGACCTTGTAGCCGCGGGCGGCGCCGACCAGCGCGAGCGCGATGCCCGTGTTGCCGCTCGTGCCTTCCACGATGGTGCCACCTGGCTTGAGGGCTCCAGAGGCTTCCGCGGCGTCGATGATCGCAACGCCGATCCGGTCCTTGACGCTCGCCGCCGGGTTGTAGAACTCGAGCTTGGCGAGAACGGTGGCGCCTGCGCCATCCGTCACGCGATTGAGCCGCACCAGGGGCGTGTTGCCGACGACCTGGGTGATGTCTGAATAGATCTGGGCTGGCATGGGTTTCTCCCTTAAGGTGGAGGCGAGTCGTATGCCTCTCCAGCCTATTGGTCAGCCGCCTGTGCAGGCGCCGTGTGACGCTCGTTCGCGAAAGCACGGCGACCACGCGTAGGCTCATCGAGCCATGACCCCCGCTGACAACGACATCTTCACCGTCGCCGCCCTGCGAAAGCAAGCGATCGACGTGCTCGCGCGGGCGGGCATCCTCGATCCTGAGGTTGATGCCGACCTCCTGATCGGCCACGTGCTTGGCGCCAGCCGCGGTCGCGTGCAGGCACTGACGGTGACGGAGGCCGTCGTGAGCGCTGCGGATGTCGCATCCATCGCCGAGCTGGTCGAACGCCGGGCATCCCGCGAGCCGCTGCAGCACATCACGGGGCGTGCGGCGTTTCGCGGCCTCGAGCTCGCGGTCGGGCCGGGAGTCTTCGTGCCGCGGCCGGAGACCGAGCAGGTCGTGCAGTTCGCGATCGATGCGCTGCGAGCAGTCGCGTCCCCTGAACCGCTCGGCGTCGACCTCGGGACGGGCAGCGGCGCCATCGCCCTCGCGATGGCGACAGAGGTTCCGAATGCGCGCATCGTCGCCGTGGAGAACTCGCCAGAGGCGTTCATCTGGACCAGGCGGAACTTTGATGAAACCGATGCGCCGAACGCCCGGCTCGTCTTCTCCGATCTCGCGGAAGCACTACCCGAGCTTGCCGGACTCGTCGACGTCGTGATCTCGAACCCCCCATACATTCCCGCCGATGCCATCCCGCGTGACCCGGAGGTGCGCCTGTTCGACCCCGCGCATGCGCTCTATGGAGGAGCAGACGGCCTGGATGTCGTACGCGCCGTCTCGCAGACCGCGCGGCGGCTCCTGCATCAGGGCGGCACTCTCGTGATCGAGCACGGCGAGCTGCAGGGTGCGGAGATCCGCGCGCTGCTCACCGACGACGGCTGGCGTGGCGCGGCAACGCACCGGGACCTGACGACCCGCGACCGCGCGACGACGGCCATCCGCTAGCCGGGGGCGGCGCAGGCTACACGCGAGCCACGCAGGCTACACGCGAGCCACGCAAGCTACACGCGAGCCGCGGCGAACGCCTCGATTGCCGCAAGGAGTTCGGCGGACGTGCTGAACAGGTGAGCCGCGATTCCCACCGACCTGGCCCCTGCGACGTTCTCCGCAAGATCGTCAGCGAAGAAGGCGTCGGCGGCATCCGTCTGATAGCGCGTGAGCACGCGCTCAAAGACGATGGGATCGGGCTTGCGGGCGCCGTAGTCCGACGACGTGAAGAGGTGGTCGCCGAAGTGCGGGACGAGCTCAGGGGCGAGGGTTCGAAGGTGCTTGGCGGTCAGGGCGCCATTGTTGGTCAGGAGCGTGACGGTTCCGAGCTCGGCCGCTCGCCCGACCGCGCTGATCGAGTCCGCCCAGGGCGTCATCGCCCCTCTACGTGCCTTCACCCAGGCATCTTCGTCCACGGGTACGCCGAGCGCCTGCCGGAGCGCGGCGAGGTATTCATCGGCCGTGGTGAAGCGGCCGGCCTCCGCTGCCCATTCGCCATCGTCGTTCCACCAGCGTTCGCGCAACTGCGCGAGCTCCAGTCCGGTGTGCTCGGTCATGGCGGCCATGCGCACCCGCCAGTTGTACTCGTAGAGCACGTTGTCCATGTCGAAGATGAAGAGCATCAGCGTGCCCGATTCGCGAAGGCATCGATCGCGGCGTCGAGGCCGGCGATGTCGAACTCACCGTCGATCGTGCGCAACTGGAACGCGTGCATTCCGGCTTCGATCGCACCCGCGACGTTCGCGGCAGAGTCGTCGAAGAGGATGGCGTTCTGGGCTGGCACCCCGAAGACCCCGAGTGCGCGCGTGTAGATCCGTCGCTCTGGCTTCCGCGCGCCGAGCACGGCGGAGATGAGGTCATTGCCCTGGAGGACGTCGATGATCTCGGGGGTGAGTACGGGCAGTGAATCCTTGAACGGGATCGGGTTGTTCGAGAGCAACGACACCGTGCCACGCTCGGCTGCCCGGTGCAGGGATGCGATCGCGCCACGGATCGGTGTCATCGCTGCCTTGCGTGCAACCTGCCACTGCTCGAGGGTGATCCGCGCCCCCGTCACGACGGCGAAGGCCTCGAGGTATTCCTCGCTTGTCGGGTATTCGCCGGCTTCTGCCGCGCGCTCGTGGCCCCCTGCCCACCAGGCGGAAGCCAACTGGTATTGGCTGACTCCGGAAAGTTCCGCGAGCTTCGGCAGTCGCTTCCGGAAGTCGTAATCGTAGAGGGTTTTGTCGCAGTCGAAGAAGTAGACATCCATTGCCTCCATCATCGCTCAGCCGAATCCGGGCACCTGACAGTGAGCCGAGAACCGCTCAGCTAACGTGGCTCAACTATCATTGGTGCCGACATGGCTCCCATCTACGACTGCTCGGTCGACAGCGAACTCCTTAGCGGGATGCGGCTCGCGCGCGCCGCAATCGGCCGGGGCGAACTTGTCGTGATCCCCACGGACACCGTCTACGGAATCGCGGCCGATGCGTTCGATCCGGCCGCCGTGCAGCGTCTGCTGAATGCCAAGGGTCGCGATCGCCAGTCGCCGCCGCCCGTGCTCATCCCCGGTATCCCGACGCTCGACGCGCTCGCCGAGTCCGTGCCACAGGCGGTGCGCGACCTCGTCGCCGAATTCTGGCCGGGTGGCCTGACGATCGTCCTGCCGGCGCAGCCGTCGCTCGCCTGGGACCTGGGGGAGACCAACGGAACGGTGGCGCTTCGGATGCCGCGCGACACGATCGCGCTCGAACTGCTCTCCGAGACCGGGCCTCTCGCCGTCTCCTCGGCCAACCTGACCGGCGAGCCCGCCGCGCGGACGGCCGCCGAAGCCGAAGGCATGCTGGGCGACTCCGTCGCCATCTACCTCGACGGGGGCGCCGCGGGAGGCGCGTATGCCGGCGTCGGCATCGACGAGTCGTCGTCGACCATCGTTGATGCGACCGCACTCGCCACCGGCACGGGACTCCTGCGCATCCTGCGTCACGGTGTGATCACGGAAGACCAACTGCGCTCGGTCGTCGGGGACAGCTTCGCCGACCGGGACGAGAACGCGTCGTGACCCTTCTCCTGGTCCTCGCCCTCATCTCGGCCCTGACGACGTTCGGAATGTCGCTCGTCGTCTACCGGCTGAGCCTGCGCTACCGGCTCTACCCCAAGATCCGGTCGAGGGATGTGCACACGCGCCCGACCCCGCGCCTCGGCGGCGTCGCGATGTTCATCGGCATCATCGTCGCGTTCGTGGCCGCATTCCTGCTGTCATCGCAGTTCCCGGTCCTGACGCTGATCTTCAGCGACCCAGGCCCGATCATCGCGATCCTCGGTGCGGCCGTGCTGATTGTGGCCATCGGTGTCGCTGACGACATCTGGGACCTCGACTGGATGACCAAGCTCGCCGGCCAATTCGTTGCGGCCGGCCTGGTTGCCTGGCTTGGCGTGCAGATCTACTCGCTGCCTATCGGCGGCCTCACCGTCGGCTCTCCCCAGATGAGCATCATCATCACCCTCTTCGCGATCGTGCTCGTCATGAACGCGATCAACTTCATCGACGGTCTCGACGGCCTGGTGGCCGGGGTCGCCCTCATCGCCAACGGCGCCTTCCTCGTCTACACGTATCTCCTCCAGCGGGAGCTCAGCCCGACCAACTACTTCAGCCTGGCCGGCGTGATCGCGGCCATCCTGGTCGGGGCGTGCGCGGGCTTCCTGCCGCTCAACTGGCACCCGGCCAAGATGTTCATGGGCGACGCCGGAGCACTCCTGATCGGTCTGCTGATGGCGACCTCCGCGATCTCGGTCACCGGCCAGATCAACCTGGCGTCGCTGTCCGCACTCGGGCGGGCGAGCTTCGTTCCCGCATTCATCCCGATCCTGCTTCCGTTCGCCGTGCTGATCGTGCCGTTGCTCGACTTCTCGCTTGCGGTGTTCCGGCGCCTGCGCGCGGGCAAGTCACCATTCAGCGCGGATCGCAAGCACCTCCACCACCGACTCCTCGACATGGGGCACACCCACCTGCACGCCGTCCTCATCTTCTATGCGTGGACCGCCGTGCTCTCAATCGGATGCCTGCTCTTCTTCTTCGGTCCGTACTGGATCGCCGTCGTGTCCATCGCGGTCGGCCTCGTGGTGTGCACGGCGATCACCCTTGCCCCGCTCAGCCGCCGGAAGGTCGTGGAGGCTGCAGCCGAACTTGCCCCTGTCAACTCGGTAGAGGCGGACGTGACGGCACACTTCGACCCGCTCGATCGGGCATCTGAATCAAGGAGACCTGAGTGACCAGCCCACGTAACCCGCGTCCCGTCCCGTCGTCGACGCCCGTTCTCAAGCGCGTGCTCGTGTACGGTGCTTTGCTCGCGCTTGCGATCGCCGTGATCGGAGCGATCCTCGGCGGCATCTTCACGGGCTGGATCGGTATCACGAGCGCCCTGATCGGAACGGCCATGGCGGTCGTCTTCCTGAGCATCACGGCCGGGAGCATCCTGCTGGCCAATCGCTTCGCGGGTTCCGATCTCTTCGTCGGGGCATTCTTCGGAATCGTGCTCGGTTCGTGGCTTGTGAAGTTCGTTCTTTTCATCGTGCTCGCCATGCTGCTGCGGGGTCAGCCTTGGATCAACCCCACCGTCATGTTTCTCAGTCTCATCGCCGGAGTGCTCGGCTCGCTCATCGTCGACCTGCTCGTCGTCGTGAAGAGCCGTATCCCATATGCCAGTGACGTCACGCTTCCCCCGACAACGACGACGCCAACGACGAAGAACGACGATCACAACGGATGATCCGATTCGTTCCGCTGGGGATTCTCTTGTAGAGTTGTCAAAGTTCCCCCCTCCCCGTTCCGCGAATTTCGCGGGTAGCAGGGTGCCCACACGTTCGTCGTCGCGAGAGCTGAGCTCTACGCCCCGAAACAGGAGATAGCGCTGTTATCTAACGCTGTGAACCTGCTGGTCCAGGCCGCATCTACCAATGGTGGTAGCTTCGTCGGTCCCTCGATCGATGAGTTCTTCCCCCCGGTCATCCTCTTTGCTGGCACGCCGTTCGAGATCAACCGGATCATCCTGATCCGTTTCATTGCGGTGGCCGCACTCGTTCTCGTGTTCTCGCTCGGCACACGGAGGATGAAGCTGATCCCGACGCGTGGTCAGAGCATCGTCGAGATGGGCCTGGACTTCGTGCGGGTCAACATTGCCGAGGACCTGCTCGGCAAGAAGGATGGCCGCCGCTTCCTTCCGCTCCTGACCACCATCTTCTTCATGGTGCTGTTCTTCAACCTGACCGGGGTCATCCCCTTTCTTAACATCCAGGGCTCCTCGGTCATCGGTGTCCCGCTCGTGCTGGCGATCGTGGCCTATGGGACGTTCATCTACGCAGGCATTAAGAAGAGTCCAGCAAAGTTCTTCAAGAACCAGCTGTTCCCCGCTGGTGTGCCGTGGTTCCTCTACATCATCGTGACGCCCATCGAATTCGTCTCGACGTTCGTCCTTCGCCCGATCACGCTGACCCTTCGACTCCTGATGAACATGGTCGTCGGGCACCTCCTGCTCGTGCTCTTCTTCACAGCGACGCAGTGGTTCCTGTTCGAGGCTCCCGGCCTGTTCAAGGCGTTCGGCATCGGCACGATCGCGTTCGGGTTCGTCTTCACGCTCTTCGAGATCCTGGTCGCAGTACTCCAGGCATACGTCTTCGCCCTGCTCACGGCTGTCTACATTCAGCTCGCAGTGGCAGAGGAACACTAACCGAGTCGCGCACCCGCTCGACTCACCATCACGGAAGGAAACACACACTCGTGGACATCGCTGCTATCAACGGCAACATCGCCACCGTCGGATACGGCCTCGCGGCCATCGGCCCCGCCATCGGCGTGGGTATCGTCGTCGGCAAGACGATCGAGGGCGTGGCACGCCAGCCAGAGCTGGCCGGTCGTCTCCAGGTCCTGATGTACATCGGTATCGCGTTCACCGAGGCGCTCGCGTTCATCGGTATCGCAACGTACTTCATCTTCACGGCCTAGTCCTCTTTTCTACGTTGAGTAAGGAGGCATGATGCTTCACGCAGCCGCAGAGCCGATCAACCCGCTGCTCCCCGGGATCCCCGACCTTCTCTGGGGTGCGCTCTGCTTCATCGTCATTCTGTTCTTCTTCTGGAAGCGCGTTCTTCCGCGCATGCAGAAGCTGCTGGATGAGCGCGCGGAAGCCATCGAGGGCAACATCGCGAAGGCGGACGAGGCCCAGGCGAAGGCAGAGGCACTCCTCGAGGAGTACACCGCCCAGCTTGCCGAGGCACGCAGTGAGGCCGCGAAGATCCGCGAGCAGGCTCGGGCCGATGGAGCGAAGATCCTGGCCGAGCTCAAGGAGCAGGCGACGCTTGAAGCGGCGCGCGTCACCGCGAACGCCCAGGCCCAGATCGAGGCCGAGCGCCAGGCTGCGGTCGTTTCCCTGCGCACCGAGGTTGGCTCGCTCGCGATCGACCTCGCTTCCGGGGTTGTCGGCGAAGTGTTGTCTGACGACACGAAGGCACAGGCGATCGTCGACCGGTTCCTCGCCGAACTCGAGGCAAGCGAAGCAAAGGCAGGATCGAGCAAGTAATGGGCAGCGCCACCAGGGAAGCATTGGCCGCAGCCAGGTCGGCACTCGCCGAGCTTGGCTCCAAGGCCGATCTGGCGACGGCTAACGACCTGTTCGCCGCCGGACGAGTCATCGCCGACTCGGCTCAGCTGCGCGCGGTCATCAGTGACCCATCCGCGGATGCCGCCGGCAAGTCGGCACTCGTTGCTCGCGTGTTCGGTCCGCAGCTTTCACCGGCTGCGGTCGGCCTGCTGAGCAACGTGGTCGCTCAGCGCTGGTCCGGCCAGCGCGACCTCCTCGCTGCAATCGAGGAGCTCGGCATCCGTGCCATCGCTGCCTATGCGCCGCCGAGCCTTGGAATCGAGGCAGAGCTTTTCGCTTTCGAGGTCGCCGTGGCCTCTGACGCAGAGCTGGAACTCGCGCTTCGAGGCAAGCTCGCCGACCCCGTTGCGAAGGCTGCTCTCGCCGAGCGTTTGCTCGCGGGCAAGGCGTCGGAGCAGACGATCGCGATCATCAGGCAGTTGGTCCTCCAGCCGCGCGGGCGCAGCATCCGCGAAGCACTGCGGCAGGCGGCTTCCATTGTTGCCGACCAGGCCGGCCTCGCAATCGCGACCGTGACGAGTGCCGGCCCCATCGCCGCTGCCGCGCTCACCCGGCTGCAGGCGAGCCTCGCCAAGCAGTACGGCAGGCAGCTCAAGATCAACCAGATCATCGACCCGAGCCTGGTCGGTGGACTCCGCGTGCAGATCGGCGACGACGTGATCGACGGCAGCGTTGCCACCCGCATTAATGAATTGAGACTTCAGCTGATCGGCTAGCCGAGCAGGACTGAGAACGAGACACAGCGCCCAGGCGCTTCGGATCGGAAAACCGCGAAGGTTTTTCCGAAAACGTAAGGAAGATGATGGCAGAACTAACGATCAGCCCCGACGAGATCCGGGACGCTCTCAAGGACTTCGTCACGTCGTATGAGCCGAGCGCGGCGCAGGCGACAGAGGTCGGTCACGTCATCGATGCCGCCGACGGTATCGCGCACGTCGAGGGCCTGCCCGGCGTCATGGCCAACGAGCTCATTCGTTTCGCCGACGGCACGCGCGGACTCGCGCAGAACCTTGACGAGAACGAGATCGGTGTTGTCGTGCTGGGTGAGTTCACCGGCATCGTCGAAGGCATGGAGGTCACCCGCACGGGCGAGGTTCTCTCGGTCGAGGTCGGCGACGGCTATCTGGGCCGCGTCGTCGACCCGCTCGGTAACCCGATCGATGGTCTCGGCGAGATCGCGTCGGAGGGCCGCCGCGAGCTTGAGCTTCAGGCGCCCGGCGTCATGCAGCGCAAGAGCGTGCACGAGCCGCTCCAGACGGGCATCAAGGCGATCGATGCGATGATCCCGGTCGGCCGCGGCCAGCGCCAGCTCATCATCGGTGACCGCCAGACCGGTAAGACCGCAATTGCGATCGACACGATCATCAACCAGAAGTCCAACTGGGAGTCCGGCGACGTCAGCAAGCAGGTTCGCTGCATCTACGTCGCCATCGGCCAGAAGGGCTCCACGATCGCGGCCGTCAAGGGTGCGCTCGAGGATGCCGGCGCCATGGAGTACACGACGATCGTGGCCGCTCCCGCGTCCGACCCCGCCGGCTTCAAGTACCTCGCCCCGTACACCGGTTCGGCCATCGGCCAGCACTGGATGTACGGCGGCAAGCACGTCCTGATCATCTTCGATGACCTCTCGAAGCAGGCCGAGGCGTACCGTGCTGTCTCGCTGCTGCTGCGCCGCCCGCCGGGCCGCGAGGCATACCCGGGTGACGTCTTCTACCTGCACTCCCGCCTGCTGGAACGTTGTGCGAAGCTCTCCGATGAGCTGGGCGCGGGCTCCATGACCGGTCTTCCGATCATCGAGACCAAGGCGAACGACGTCTCGGCGTATATCCCGACGAACGTGATCTCGATCACCGACGGCCAGATCTTCCTGCAGTCCGACCTGTTCAACTCGAACCAGCGTCCGGCCGTCGACGTGGGTATCTCCGTCTCACGAGTCGGTGGCGACGCCCAGGTCAAGTCGATCAAGAAGGTCTCTGGAACGCTCAAGCTCGAGCTCGCGCAGTACCGCTCGCTCGAGGCGTTTGCAATGTTCGCTTCCGACCTGGATGCGGCCAGCCGTCGCCAGCTCGCTCGCGGTGCCCGCCTGACCGAACTGCTCAAGCAGCCGCAGTACTCGCCCTACCCGGTTGAGGAGCAGGTCGTCTCGATCTGGGCCGGTACGAACGGCAAGCTCGATGAGGTGCCCGTCGAAGACGTGCTTCGCTTCGAAAGCGAGCTGCTCGACCACCTGCGTCGTAACTCGAGCGTGCTCGACACGCTGCGCGAGACGAACGTCCTCGGCGACGACGTTGTCGCGACGCTCGATGCCGAGGTCGACAAGTTCAAGCTCGAGTTCCAGACCGGCGAGGGCAAGCCGCTCGCATCGGTCGGTAAGGAAGAGTTCGAGGCCATCGCGGCCGAGGACGTCAACCAGGAGCGCATTGTCAAGGCCAAGCGCTAAGCGCCGGGCCTAGAGAAACGACTACAGGAGAGACATGGGAGCGCAACTTCGGGTCTACCGGCAGAAGATCAAGTCTGCCCAGACGACCAAGAAGATCACTCGGGCCATGGAGCTGATCTCCGCCTCACGCATCCAGAAGGCGCAGGCGAGGGTGGCGGCATCCACGCCATACGCGCGCGCGATCACGCGTGCTGTGTCGGCGGTGGCAACGTACTCGAACGTCGACCACGTTCTGACGACGGAGCCGGAGAAGATCGAGCGCGCTGCGATCGTCATCTTCTCGTCCGACCGAGGGCTTGCCGGCGCGTTCAACTCGAACGTGCTCAAGGAGTCGGAGCAGCTCGCAGAGTTGCTGCGTGGCCAGGGCAAGGATGTCGTCTACTTCCTCATCGGTCGCAAGGCCAACGCGTACTTCACCTTCCGTCGTCGCGCTTTCGAGCGCGTCTGGACGGGCGGCACGGATGCACCGGAGTTCGAGACGGCGAAGGAGATCGCCGACGCCGTGCTGGAGTCCTTCCTGCGCGATGCATCGGATGGCGGTGTCGACGAGATCCATGTCGTCTACAACCGCTTCGTCAACATGTTGACGCAGGTTCCCGAGGTCGTACGTCTCCTGCCGCTCGAGGTTGTCGAAGGCGTCGAGGAGCCAGGTGAGCACGAGATCCTGCCGCTCTACGAGTTCGAGCCGGATGTTGAAACCGTGCTGGATTCGCTGCTCCCGGTCTACATCGAGAGCCGCATCTTCAACGCCATGCTGCAGTCGGCCGCATCGAAGCACGCTGCAACGCAGAAGGCAATGAAGTCCGCAAGCGACAACGCAGACAAGCTCATCCGTGACTACACGCGCCTCGCGAACAACGCGCGCCAGTCCGAAATCACCCAGCAGATTTCCGAGATTGTTGGTGGGGCCGACGCACTGGCCTCATCGCGATAAGCAAATACGTTTCTGTACAGACAGAGAAGAGAAGAGCAATGACACCGACCGCAACCGCCGATTCACAGGCTGCGACCGAGTCGACCGCCGGAGCCGTGGGCCGCATTGCCCGCGTCACGGGACCGGTCGTCGACATCGAGTTTCCGCATGACTCGATCCCCGGCATTTACAACGCGCTGAAGACCACGGTTTCGATCGGCGAGGAGTCGCACGAGATCACGCTCGAGGTCGCCCAGCACCTCGGTGACGACCTGGTGCGCGCGATCGCGCTCAAGCCGACCGACGGCCTGGTCCGCGGCCAGGAGGTGCGCGACACCGGTGCGCCGATCTCGGTTCCCGTCGGCGACGTGACCAAGGGCAAGGTGTTCAACGTCATCGGCGAGGTGCTCAATGGCGAGCCGGGCGAGACCCTCGAAATCACCGAGCGTTGGCCGATCCACCGCAAGCCCCCGGCGTTCGACCAGCTCGAGTCCAAGACCGCGCTCTTCGAGACCGGTATCAAGGTCATCGACCTCCTCACCCCGTACGTGCAGGGTGGCAAGATCGGACTCTTCGGTGGTGCCGGTGTCGGCAAGACCGTCCTGATCCAGGAGATGATCCAGCGGGTTGCGCAGGATCACGGTGGTGTGTCGGTGTTCGCCGGTGTCGGCGAGCGTACCCGTGAGGGCAACGACCTCATCCACGAGATGGAGGAGGCGGGCGTCTTCGACAAGACCGCTCTTGTCTTCGGCCAGATGGACGAGCCGCCGGGAACGCGTCTGCGCGTGGCGCTCTCCGCGCTGACCATGGCGGAGTACTTCCGCGATGTGCAGAAGCAGGACGTGCTGCTCTTCATCGATAACATCTTCCGCTTCACCCAGGCGGGTTCCGAGGTGTCGACCCTGCTCGGCCGCATGCCGTCCGCAGTGGGCTACCAGCCGAACCTGGCCGACGAGATGGGCATCCTGCAGGAGCGCATCACGTCGACCCGTGGCCACTCGATCACCTCGCTGCAGGCGATCTACGTGCCGGCCGACGACTACACCGACCCGGCGCCTGCGACCACATTCGCCCACCTGGATGCCACCACGGAGCTCTCGCGTGAGATCGCGTCGCAGGGCCTGTACCCTGCCGTCGACCCGCTGACGTCGACGAGCCGCATCCTCGACCCCCGCTACCTGGGTGAGGACCACTACCGGGTCGCGACCACGGTCAAGCAGATCCTCCAGAAGAACAAGGAGCTCCAGGAGATCATCGCGATCCTCGGTGTCGACGAGCTCTCCGAGGAAGACAAGATCACGGTCGCCCGCGCGCGCCGGATCCAGCAGTTCCTCTCACAGAACACGTACATGGCCAAGAAATTCACCGGTGTCGAGGGTTCGACGGTTCCGCTCAAGGACACCATCGAGTCGTTCGACGCGATCGCCCGTGGTGAGTTCGACCACGTCGCGGTCCAGGCCTTCTTCAACGTCGGCCCGATCTCGGATGTCGAAGAGAAGTGGGCGCAGATCCAGAAGGAGAACGGCTAAGCATGGCTTCGCCGTTGAAAGTGAGCGTCGTCGCGGCGGACCACGAGGTGTGGTCCGGCGAGGCGAGCATGGTCGTTGCCAAAACCGTGGAGGGCGAGATCGGCATCCTGGCCGGTCACGAACCGCTGCTCGCAATCCTTGCCTCCGGTGAGGTGCGGGTGACGCTGGCCGGTGGAACGTCGGTCAGGGCCAGTGCCGAGGACGGCTTCCTTTCGGTGGAGAACGATACGGTGACGATCGTGGCTCGGCAGGCGGAGCTGGTCTAAGCATGGCCGACGCGGGAAAACCTGCGGTTGACCGTCAGTTCGGGGATGTTCATGTTCCCGTTCTGATTGCCATGGCCGGCTTGCCAGGGACAGGAAAGTCCACCATCGCTGAGATCCTGAGTGCGAGGCTGGGCGCGACCATCGTGTCTGTCGACCCGATCGAGTCCGCCATCCTGCGTGCCGGGATCGACGCGGATCAGCCCACTGGCCTGGCGGCCTATCTGGTCGCCGAGACCATGGCGGAGCAGGTGTTGAGCTCCGGTCGCTCTGTGATCGTGGATGCTGTGAATGCCGTCATGTCCGCACGGCTGCAGTGGCGAGACCTGGCTGCGCGAGTCGGTGTGGATGTGCGCGTGGTTGAGGTTATGTGTTCCGACAAGGAACTGCACAGAGCGAGGCTCGAGAAGCGCGGACGCACGCTCCCCAACATCGAAGCCGGATCCTGGCGTGCCGTCGAGCAGAGTCTGGAGGAGTACGACGAGTGGAAGGGCCAGAGCGCTCTCCTGCCTCGCGTGACCTTGGACACTGTCGCGCCGATCGGCGAAAACGTCGAGATCGCCTTCACTTTTCTCGCCCGTTAGCGCTCTGCACTGGGGGTCGCACACGGGTCGGCAGGCCTGGCTTAGGCTTGCTGGGTGCTTATTCTTCTCCCTCCGTCAGAAACGAAACGGGACGGGGGAGACGGTGACCCTCTCGACCTCGCCGCTCTGGAATTCACTGCACTGACGTCGCCGCGTCGCTCGGTCATCCGCGCCGTGCGGGCGCTCGCGCGCAATCGCGAAGCGGCCGTTTCCGCGCTCAAGCTCGGACCGAAGCAGCACGCCGAGGTCGACCGAAATCGTGCGGTCACGACCTCGGCAACCATGCCGGCGATCGACAGGTACACGGGCGTGCTCTTCGATGCGCTGGATGCCGGGTCGCTCACTCCCGCGGAGCGGGCTTTCGCGCACCGTCACGTCGCGATTCATTCCGCGATGCTCGGGCCGGTCGCGGCGCTTGACTTCATCCCCGCGTACCGCCTGTCGTTCGATTCTCGCCTGCCGGACCTGCCGCTCAAGAAGCACTGGGCCCCGCCGGTTGCCGCCGCGCTCGACGCATACGAGGGGCTCGTGCTCGATCTGCGCTCACAAGGATATGTCGGGCTCGGCCCCGCGCCGCGACGCGACGACACACTGTCCGTGCATGTCGTCACTCGAGACGAAGATGGGCGCACGCGTGCTCTCAACCATTTCAACAAGCAAGCCAAAGGCCAGTTCGTGCGAGCCATCATTCAGTCCGGCGTCGAGCACGCGAACGCGCGTGAGTTGCGTGAGTGGGCGATCGGCAGTGGCTTCGATGTGGGTGTCGAAGCGGGCGCGTTGGAGCTCACGGTGCCGCATGTTGTGGGGGCACCAGGAAAGCTCATGGTCGCCCTCCGATAGTTCTCTGTGAAGCTGTCTCCCGGCTTGAAACTGAGGTATACTCAGTGTTAGTGAATTGTGATCACGGCTTGACAGCGAAAAGTGCAGCCACGGTTGCGACCACAGGGCAGTGCTACTGAACAGTGCGACCACAGAGAAGTGCAACCACAGTAACAGTGCAACCAGAGGAGGCAGCGAGCCAGGCGAGACTGACTGGATCTGCGCGATCGTCCGCGTGAATCCACTCGCCAATCTGTCGGGCCGACGCATCGGTGGCCCAGTGCGAGAACTTCGCACTGAGTTTGATTGCTCGGATGCATGATGACACAGACATCTCCGCCTGCGGTCGGGCACGAGCGGACATGGTCACATGCGCGAGAATCCGGTGCATCGACAGGAGCGCCATGGTCGGCCCGACCTCCCCTCCCGTCAATCGGGCTTGAAGCCAGTTCTCGTGACTCGGGCCCAAGGCCCAGTCTGAGTGAATTCAGGCCTGATCCGGGCCTGAGCGAATTCAGGCTGACTTCATCAGGGCGAATTCAGGCTGACTTCATCTGCGGCTCCGTGCGCCAGCACCCGACGAAGTGATCGTCGACCATGCCCGTGGACTGCATGAGCGCGTACATCGTCGTTGGGCCGACGAAGCGAAAGCCCCGCTTGCGGAGTTCGACACTCATCGCGGCCGACTCCGGCGTGACAGCGGGCATCTCCGCGTATGTCCTGGGTCTCGACCGCGCCGCTGCATCCGGCGCGAATCGCCACATCAGCTCGGTGAGGCTCCCGTCGAGCTCCTGCGTCGCTCGTGCATTGCCGATGGTGGCCTCGATCTTGCCGCGATGCCGGATGATCCGCGCATCCTGGAGGAGTCGCTCGACGTCTCGTTCGGTCATCGCGGCCACGCGCTCGACATCGAAGTCGAAGAAGACTTCGCGGAACGCGGGCCGACGCCTGAGGATGGTGATCCAGGAGAGCCCCGCCTGAAAACCCTCGAGGCACAGCTTCTCAAACAGCGCCCGGTTGTCCTTCTGCTCGCGCCCCCACTCCTCATCGTGGTAACGCACGTACTCCGCGTCATGCCCGACCCAGGCGCAGCGCGAGACACCGTCGTCGCCCACGGCGATCGGCGGGCGGGCGGGCTTTCCCGGGGCATCGCCCGCCGCCACCGTCGTCGCACTGTTGGTTGTCATGCCGCCAGGGTGATTCCCTCGTGGGCGAGCAGCCACAGCTTGGTTGGGATGCCCTCTCCACCGCTGTATCCCGTGATCCTGCCGTTCGAGGAGAGCACGCGGTGGCAGCCAATGATGATGGGAATGGGATTCGAACCCACGGCGCCACCGATGGCGCGTGCGGAGCCTGGCTTGCCGATGTCGTTGCCGAGTTCTCCGTACGAGGTGTACTCGCCCCAGCCCAATGAGTCGAGTCGGTCCCACACGGCGCGCTGGAAGTCCGTGCCGACGGGTCGGACGGGCAGATCGAAGTCACGTCGTGTGCCCGCGAAGTATTCGTCGAGTTGGCGCGCGGCCTCGACGAGAACGGGAGTGGAGCGCTCGGGGTGCTCCTCGAAAGGAAGGTGCCCCTTGCGCTCGATGGAGAGCGACGTGATGCTCTCGCCATCGCTCGTGAGTTCGAGTCGGCCGATGGGGCTCTCGGTGCGAATGAGGTACGCAAATGAGCTGGTCATGCTTCGACTGTAGACCGGGCATCCGACTCGAACACGCGGAAATCGGACATCGGGGGAGAGCGCGGCACACGCCGGACGGGTGGAGGAGGGGGAGGCTCCCGCGACGATAGCCTTGACGAATGTCTCAGATCGAATACCGCAACCTCGGCGCCTCAGGACTCATCGTTTCCACGATCGGCCTGGGCTGCAACAACTTCGGACGAACCGGCACCGCAACCGAAACCCAGGAAGGCACGAACGCTGTCATCGACGCGGCGATCGGTGCGGGCGTAACCCTGTTCGACACGGCCGACATCTACGGCGCTGAGCGGGGACTCTCTGAGACGCTCATGGGTAATGCGCTCAAGGGCAAGCGCGGCGACATCGTGCTCGCAACCAAGTTCGGTATGGACATGGGGGGCGCCAACGGGCCCGACTGGAACGCGCGCGGGTCGCGCCGCTACATCAGGCTCGCCGTCGAGGCATCCCTGCGCAGGCTGCAGACCGATTGGATCGACCTGTACCAGCTGCACGTGCCTGACCCGAACACGCCGATCGAGGAGACGCTCGACACGCTCGACGACCTCATCGGCGAGGGCAAGATCCGCTACATCGGCCACTCGAACCTCGCGGGCTGGCAGATCGCGGATGCCGAGTACACGGCCAGGCTGCACGGGCATCCGCGGTTCATCTCGGCGCAGAACGAGTACAGCCTCCTCGTCCGCGACGCGGAGCAGGAGGTGCTGCCTGCGGTGAACGCATACGGCCTGGGCTTCCTCCCGTTCTTCCCGCTCTACAACGGACTTCTCACGGGCAAGTTCAACCGCGAGGGCGGCCCGGCCGACAGCCGCATCATGATGATCCGCAAGCACCTCGCCGACAACGCGCCGTGGGACACGATCGATCGCTACCAGGCCTTCTGTGAGGAGCGCGGCGTGAGCATGCTCGAGGCGACCTTCGCCTGGTTGCTCGCCCAGCCAGGGCTCTCGAGCGTCATCGCAGGTGCGACGAAGCCGGAGCAGATCATCCAGAACGCGGATGCCGCAACGGCCTGGACACCGAGCGCAGCTGACATCGCTGAGATCTCGAGTATTTTCGCGCCTGCGTAGCCGCCGCCGAGGGCGCGGACTCTGACTCTGCGCTTACGCTCCGTCGGCGTGACTGCCATGCTGGTAGTCGATGTGGTCTACTCGAGACGGAGGGCCCTGTGCACGATGCCGACAGCCTCATGCTCATGCGTGTCGATCGTTTTGTGCGCGAGCGGGTCACGCCGGCCGTCTACCGCGAGACCGTACCCGTCGAGATCACGGCGTGGAGCGTGCCGGACGAACCCGTCCCTTTTGCGGCGGCACTCGGCAAGGAGTACCGGGCGTTTGCGGTAGGCGATTCCTGGGGTCCGCCGTGGGGGACGGTCTGGTTTCATGTCGTGGGCCAGGTGCCGAGCGAGTGGTCTGTGCAGGGGACCAGGCCGGAGCTCGTCGTCGACCTTGGTTTCGTGACCACCCCGCCCGGCTTCCAGGCGGAGGGCACCGCGTACACGCCGGATGGCGTCATCATCAAGGCGATCGAGCCGCTCAACCCGTACGTGCCGGTTCCGCACGGTGCGGTCGATGTTTACCTGGAGGCCGCCTCGAATCCGGCCAACGCCGGCGACTTCAGCTTCGCCCCGAACCTGCTCGGCGACAAGGCGACGGCCGGTCGCGACCCGATCTATCGCCTGAACCGTCTCGAGCTCGGCCTTCTGGACGTCCAGGTCTGGGAGTTCCTGCAGGACATCTGGACTCTTGTCGGCCTCGTGCACGAGCTGCCACCAACGCTCCAGCGCCGGGCCCAGATCCTGCGGGCGCTCGGCAGCGCGATCGAGGCGACCGACCCGGATGACGTGGCCGGGACGGCCGCGGATGGGCGAGCTGCGCTCGCCGGCGTCCTTGCGCAGCCCGCACACGCGAGCGCCCACCGCGTGCACGCCGTGGGCCACGCGCACATCGATTCCGCCTGGTTGTGGCCCGTGCGCGAGTCCGTACGGAAGGTCGCGCGGACGTTCTCGAACGTTCTCGCGCTGATCGAGGATGATCCGGAATTCGTGTTCGCCGCGTCATCCGCCCAGCACTACGCCTGGCTGCAGGAGCACTATCCCGAATTGTTCGAGCGGGTCAAGGCGCAGGTCGCGGCCGGACGCATCACGCCGGCGGGCGGCATGTGGGTCGAGTCCGATACCAACCTGGTCGGCGGTGAAGCGATGGTGCGCCAGTTCGTGACGGGCAAGCGGTTCTTCATGCAGCAGCTCGGTGTCGAACCGCTCGACGTGTGGCTGCCGGACTCGTTCGGCTTCTCGGCTGCCTTGCCGCAGATCTTCGCCGCGGCGGGCTCGCGCTGGTTCTTCACGCAGAAGCTCTCCTGGAACCAGACCAATCGGATGCCGCACCACACCTTCCTCTGGGAGGGCATCGACGGGACGCGCATCTTCACGCATTTCACGCCCGCGGACACCTACAACTCGGAGCTATCCGCGGCCGACCTGGCCAGGGCGGAGCGTCAATTTGCCGAGGGTGGCGCAGCGAACACCTCCCTCATCCCGTTCGGGTGGGGTGACGGTGGCGGTGGGCCGACGCGGGAGATGCTCGCCGCCGCGCACCGCACAGGCGACCTCGAGGGCTCACCCCGGACGGAGCTGAGCTCACCGCGTCGCTTCTTCGAGGCGGCCGAGGCCGAATATGCCGACCCGCCGATCTGGTCGGGAGAAATGTACCTGGAGCTGCACCGGGGGGCATACACCTCCCAGGCTCGGACCAAGCGAGGCAACCGCAGGAGCGAACATCTGCTGCGGGAGGCCGAATTGTGGGCGACTCTCGCGACCATTCGCACGGGCGAGGATTACCCGTACGACCTGCTGGACCAGACCTGGAAGATGGTGCTTCTGCAGCAGTTCCACGACATCCTTTCCGGAACGTCGATCGCGTGGGTGCACCAGGAGGTGGAAGGCAACTACGAAGCGATCCGTCAGCTCCTCGAGTTCCAGATCGGGCTTTCGCTCGCGCGCCTCGCCGGCGACGGCGACGAGGAAGTGACGTTCAACGCCGGCCCGTATTGGCGCGAGGGCACTCCGGCATTCGGTGGAGCATCGCGCGGTCTGCCGCAGGCGAGCATCGTCACCGAGGCCGACGACGGGTTCATCCTCGAGAACTCCCGCGTGCGCATCCTGGTCGATCGGCGCGGGCTGATCGTCTCGGCCATGGACCTCGACGCCGACCGTGAGGTCATCCCGCCCGGTGTCGCGGGCAACGTGCTCCAGCTGTTCAGGGATACCCCGACGCAGTGGGATGCCTGGGACATCGACGCGGAGTACACGCTCTCGGGGCGTGAACTCACCGACGCGGAGAGCGTGGGAGTGACGGATGACGGCCGTGCGGTTCGCGTGGTGCGCTCGACGGGCGCATCCCGCATCGTGCAGGAACTGAGCCTGCACGACGAGAACGGAGCACTCGAGATCCTGACCAGCGTGGACTGGCGGGACAGGCAGAAACTGCTCAAGCTCGCCTTCCCATTCGACGTGCACGCCGAGCGTGCGGCATCCGAAATCCAGTTCGGGCATGTCTATCGGCCGACGCACGCGAACACGTCGTGGGACGTCGCCAGGTTCGAGACGGCTGCACATCGCTGGGTGCACGCAGGGGAGCCGGGCTTCGGCGTCGCGGTCGCCAACGACGCGACCTATGGTCACGACATCAGCCGCACGACGCTTCCGGATGGCCGCACCGCCACGACCGTGCGGCTCTCGCTCCTGCGGGCCCCGCTCTACCCCGACCCCGGCGCAGACCAGGGCATGCACCAGTTCCGGGTGTCCGTGCTGATCGGTGCGGACATCGCCGAGGCGATTGCCGAGGGCTATCGCCTCAACCTGTCGCTGCGACAAGTCCGCGGTGCCGGCCCCGTTGAATCCCTGCTGTCGGTCGATAACCCGGCGGTGGTCGTCGAGGCGGTCAAGCTCGCGGAAGATCGCTCCGGCGACGTGATCGTGCGTCTGTACGAGGCCCACGGTTCACGCACGAGCGCGAAACTCGTTCCCGGATTCGACTGGCTTGGCGTCGTCGAAACCGACCTGATCGAACGCTCGCTGTCTTTCACGGATGCCGTCGTGAGTGAGTCCGAGCGCGAGGTCGACTTGACGCTTCGGCCGTTCCAACTCGTGACGCTGCGCTTCGCGAGGGCGTAACGGCCTGGCTTGCCTTCGCCTGGAGCCGGCAGGCTCGGCGCTAACGCCCGACGAGTGGCGCGATCAGACGGGCCGTGAGCGAACTTCGGCGCGTGACCTGCTCCTCGACATCCGCGAATTCCATGCCGAGGAGGCCGCCATTGGCGCCGAGGAACCGCAGCGGTTCCGGCTCCCAGCGCGGGGAGCGGTGATTGACCCACGGCAGCCGGGTCAGCTCGGTTTCCCTGTCCATGATGAGGTCGGCGAGCGTGCGCCCGGCCAGGTTCGTCGTGCTCAGGCCGTCGCCGACATAGCCGCCGGCCCAGGCCATTCCGCTCGCTTTGTCGTAACCGACGCTCGCGTGCCAGTCGCGCGTGACGCCGAGCGGCCCGCCCCATTCGTGCGTGATCCGAGCAGAGCCGACGTCGGGGAAGAGGCCGAGGAGCGCCTTGTGCAGGTGGTGAGTCACCCGGGCGACTCGATCGTAGGACGGGCGGATGGCGCTGCCCCAGTGATAGCGCGCGCCGCGGCCGCCGAACGCGATCCTGTTGTCGGCTGTTCGCTGCCCGTAGACCAGGAGGTGGCGGAAGTCGCTGAACGTCTGGCCGTGCTCGAGCCCGATGCGTTGCCAGGTTTCCTCCGGCAGCGGTTCGGTTGCGATCATGAGCGAGTAGAGGGGGATGACCGCACGCCCGACCTGCGGAAGCGTGGATCCGTAGCCCTCGGTTGCGTTGACCACGGTGGTCGCGCGGACGGTGCGCGGCCCGCCCGCGGTTACGACGCGCACCTCACCTGCGGTCCAACCAGTCACCGCGGTCCGCTCGGAGATGGCGACGCCGAGCGACTCGACCACCCTGGCCAGCCCGCGTACGAGCTTGGCCGGCTGGACGCTCGCACAGTCCGGCGTGAAGGTCGCCGCCCGTGCGGCCGCTCCGGGAAACCTCGCGCCAACCGTGTCCGCCCCCCACAGGCTGACCCTGTCCACATCAAAGAGAAGCGCCTCGGCGACCTCGCTGCGTGCGCCGGCGAGCTGGGCGCGTGTGCGCACGAACGTGACAGTGCCGCCCTTGACGAAATCGCAGTCGATTCCTTCTGCCAGGGTCGCGCGGCCGACCTCATCGACGGTGTCGTTCATCGCCTTGCGCATCGCGACGGCCGACTCGAAGCCGTAACGAGCCTCGAGCGCCGATGCCGAGAGCGGGAACAGGGTCGAACACCAGCCACCGTTGCGACCGGATGCGCCGAAACCGGCGATGTTCTTCTCGAGGACGGCGATGTCGAGCGACGGGTTCGCCTTCTTGAGGTAGTACGCGGTCCAGAGGCCGGTGAGTCCTCCACCCACGATGCACACGTCGACGGAGACATCCGAAGCGAGTGCAGCGCGTGGCGTCAGGTCATCGACGCCGGACGCCGCCAGCGAGTCGAGCCAGAAGCTGACGTTGCGGTAGTCGGGTACTGTCATGCGGCTCGACGCTGCCTCGCTGCTCAACGCTGCCTCGCTGCTCAACGCTGCCTCGCTGCTCAGAGCCGAGTCCATGCTTCTGACAGCACACCGCGCAGGATCTGGCCGATCTCGGCGAATTCGGCGGGTCCGGTCGTCAGCGGGGGAGCGAGCTGCACGACGGGGTCGCCTCTGTCGTCTGCGCGGCAGTAGAGGCCCGCGTCGAAGAGTGCCTTGGAGAGGAACCCCCGTAGCAGGCGCTCCGACTCGTCGTCGTCGAAGGTTTCCTTGGTCGCCTTGTCCTTGACGAGTTCGATGCCGAAGAAATAGCCGTCGCCGCGCACGTCACCGACGATGGGAAGGTCGAGAAGCGTCTCGAGTTCGGCGCGGAACAGCGGCGAATTCTCGCGCACGCGTTCGTTGAGCTTCTCCTCCTCGAAGATGTCGAGGTTGGCCAGGGCGACAGCAGCGGAGACCGGATGGCCGCCGAACGTGTAACCGTGGTAGAAGGACGTGTTCCCGTGCTTGAACGGCTCGTAGATCCGGTCACTGATGATGGTCGCGCCGATGGGGGAGTATCCGCTCGTCATGCCTTTGGCGCACGTGATCATGTCCGGCTGGAATCCGTACGTCGTGGATGCGAACCAGTTGCCGATGCGCCCGAAGCCCGTGATCACCTCGTCTGCGACCAGCAGCACGTCGTACTTGTCGCAGATTTCGCGCACCCTCTGGAAGTATCCGGGGGGAGGGGGGAAGCATCCGCCACTGTTCTGGACCGGTTCGAGGAAGATCGCAGCCACGGTCTCCGGGCCCTCAAAGATGATCATCTCTTCGATGCGGTTGGCCGCCCATTGGCCGAAGGCATCGAGGTCGCCGGAGAAGCCCATCTCCTCCGCGCGATAGAAGTTCGTGTTCGGCACGCGGAAACCGCCGGGCGTCACCGGCTCGAACATTTCCTTCATGGCGGGGATGCCCGTGATCGCGAGCGCACCCTGCGGGGTGCCGTGGTATGCGACGGCGCGCGAAATCACTTTGTGCTTCGTCGGCCGGCCCTGCAGCTTCCAGAAGTACTTGGCCAGCTTGAACGCCGTCTCGACGGCCTCGCCTCCGCCCGTCGAGAAGAAGACCCGGTTGAGGTCGCCTGGTGCGTAGCTCGCGAGCCGGTCGGCCAGCTCGATGGCGTTCGGGTGCGCGTACGACCAGATCGGGAAGAAGGCGAGCTCCTCTGCCTGCTTGGCGGCAACCTCGGCCAGGCGCTTGCGCCCGTGGCCGGCGTTCACGACGAAGAGGCCGGAGAGCCCGTCGATGTATTTGCGCCCGTTCGAGTCCCAGATGTGGTGCCCCTGGCCCCTGGTGATGATGGGGACGCCGTGGCCGTCCTCGAGGGTCGACTGGCGCGCGAAATGCATCCAGAGGTGGTCCTTGGCCTTCTGCTGCAGGTCCGCATTGTCGAAACCGGTCGCGGATGTCGCAGGCAGCGTGGTCGTGCCGCCCGTTGTCGTCGTGCTGCCCGTGGTCGTTCCGCTCGGCGTGCTCGTAGTGGGCATAGTCATCGTGTTCCCCAGTTGTAGAACTGCTTGTGAAGTTTCAGGTAGACGAACGTCTCCGTCGAGAGCACGCCCTCGAGCGTGCGGATTTCCGAGTTGAGCATCGTGATGAGGTCGTTGTCGTTCTCGCAGACCACCTCGGCAAGGATGTCGAAAGTGCCCGCCGTGAGCACGACGTAGTCGACGGCAGGCATGGCCGCGAGCTTGTCAGCAACGGCGCGCGTGTCGCCGCTGACCCGGATCCCGATCATGGCCTGGCGGTAGAAGCCGAGCTGCATCGGGTCGGTGACAGCGACGATCTGCATCACGCCAGAGTCGGTGAGTTTCTGCACGCGCTGGCGTACGGCGGCCTCGCTGAGGCCCACCGCCTTCCCGATCTCCGCGTACGACCTGCGGCCATCGGACTGCAGCTGCTCGATAATCGACTTGGAAACGTCGTCGATCTGCACCGGTTTCGCGGAATTCGACGCTTTCGGGGTGCTCATGGCTCGATTCTGTCAGTGTAAGGAGCCTTCAGCAAGCGAATCCGCATCTTTATGGCCATTTCACAGACGAAATCAGTAGACTGACAGCATGAGTCAGCGCGAGCTTCGCAACTTTGTCAATGGCGCCTTTGTGGAGTCGAAGTCGTCCAATCGCCTCGATCTGGTGGATCCGGCGACCGAGGAGGTCTATGCGACCTCGCCGGTGTCATCCGCCGAGGATGTCGCTGACGCGTTCTCCTCGGCGAAGACCGCTTTTGCCGAATGGGGCGACACCACGCCGGCCGAGCGCCAGCTCGCGTTGTTCCGAATCGCCGATGCGATCGAGGCGAGGGCCGAGGAGTTCGCCGACCTCGAGTCGCAGGACACCGGTAAGCCGAGGGCCTCGCTCGTCGACGATGAGATCCTGCTCTCGGTCGACCAGATCCGCTTCTTCGCCGGTGCCGCCCGCAGCCTCGAGGGCAAGGCCGCCGGCGAGTACATGCGCGATCACACGTCATTCATCCGCCGCGAGCCCATCGGAGTCGTCGGCCAGGTGACGCCGTGGAACTACCCGCTCAACATGGCGGTGTGGAAGTTCGCGCCCGCGGTCGCGGCGGGCAACACGACGGTTCTCAAGCCGTCCGATACCACGCCATCCTCGACGCTGCTGCTCGCGGAGGTCATTGCCGAGTTCGTTCCGGCCGGTGTCGTCAACGTCATCACCGGAGACCGCTCGACGGGCGCAGCGATGGTCGAAAGCACGATTCCGCAGATGATCTCGATCACCGGGTCGGTGCGCGCCGGCATGGAGGTGGCCACCTCGGCGGCGAGCGATCTCAAGCGAGTGCACCTCGAGCTCGGTGGCAAAGCTCCCGTCATCGTCTTCGATGACGCGGATGTCGAGCGTGCGGTCGAGGGAATCGTTGCTGCGGGCTACTTCAACGCCGGCCAGGATTGCACGGCCGCCACGCGGCTGCTCGTGCAGGAAGGCATCCATGACGAGTTCGTCGCAGCGCTCGCCGCGTATGCGCGGGTGAACGCGACAACGGGCGCGCCGAACGAGGACGGCATCCTGTACGGTCCGGTCAACAATGTCAACCAGCTCGCCCAGGTCACTGGCTTCATCGATCGCCTGCCGGACAACGCCACCATCGAGCTAGGCGGTCACCGCGTCGGCACGAAGGGGTACTTCCACGAAGCGACGATTGTCTCCGGGCTCGACCAGAAAGACGAAGCGATCCAGCGTGAGATCTTCGGGCCGGTCATCACCGTCCAGAAGTTCACGGATGAGGCGCAGGCGATGCGCTGGGCCAACGACGTGCAGTACGGGCTTTCGTCGTCGGTGTGGACGCGCGATCACGGGCGGGCGATGCGCTTCGCCAAGGGGCTCGACTTCGGTTGTGTCTGGATCAACACGCATATCCCGCTCGTCGCCGAGATGCCGCACGGCGGATTCAAGCATTCGGGCTATGGAAAGGATCTCTCGCTCTACGGCTTCGAAGATTACACTCGGATCAAGCACGTCATGAGCTACATCGGCTCCTAAGCGGTCGTGAGGTTGGGGGAATCGCGAGTGGTCCCCGGCTATACCCGGTACGCACCGGCCTCGGCCAACCCGCGCTGGCTCTTCGTCGCCGGGCGTTCCTTCGTCGCCGCGGTGAGTGCCGACGTCGTGAAGCCGGTCCTGGACGCCCTGTGGCGGCTTGCCCAATCCGATCATGCTCCGATCGAGTCGATCGTTGGTGCGTTCCCGCTGACGGGTGAGCATGCAGTGCGGTCGTTCGCGGCGGTGAGCCTGGCCGCGATCGAGGCCGCATCCAGCGACACAACGGCCACCGCCGTCGTTCGTGGCGCTGCCAACGTCGACATCTTCTCGGTAGGGGGTTCCAGAAGGTTCTCTGCGGGGGGTGTCGAGCCGTGGGTGTTGGCCGACTTCCGCTCGGTGACGGGTGTCGTCCTCGGCGGAGGCGACCACCCGACCGGCGAGGTTCCGCGGCGTGCCGCCGGTGGCCTCCCACTTGCCATCGGGGTCGTTGAGGGCGAATTGCTTGCCTGGTCTCTCGCGCCGATCGAGGACATGGATCCTGCTGCCGGTGCGGCTTCGAGCGACAACGTGAGCGCCGCCGCTGACCCGGACGAGACCATCATCCGGTCGCGGTACGCGCCCGTCCCACGGGCCGGATCGGCGCACACCCCCGATCTCGAGTCCGAATTCGACGACGACACGATCCTGCGCAGTCGCCCGCCACAGCGGCCCATGCCGGTGGAGGACCTCATCACGTTCCGGGTTGGCGGCGGCGAACCGCGCTCGCTTGATGCGCCGGCATTCGTCGGGCGCGAGCCGGCGCCGCCGCGCATCGCACTGGGCGCCTCGCCGCTGCTCGTCACGGTCGAGTCACCGACTCAGGTGGTGTCCTCGACCCATGTGCAACTCCAGCAGGTGGGCGACGCGGTTGTCGTCACCGACCTGCGCTCGACGAACGGCACGTTCGTGACCAGTCCGGGTATCGACCGCTTGCGCATGCGACCAGGTGAGTCGCGTGTGGTCCTCCCTGGTACGACGGTTGACATTGGTGACGGTAATATCATCGAGATCATTCCTGCCGGGGGATACATGATCGTCGATTCGACCGGGAGAGGATCCGAGTGACCCAGATCGGTCGCAGCAACAGACGCCACAACGTGGCCGTGCCAGGTGGCGGAGGCGCGCGCGTGAGCCTCTCGTGGGCGGCGCTCAGTGACAAGGGCTATCGCCGCGCGGTCAATGAGGACAGCCTCCTCGCGAAGTCTCCCATCTTCGCCGTAGCGGACGGCATGGGCGGGCACACCGCAGGCGACTTCGCGAGCGCAGCTGTCGTCACGCGACTCGCGGAACAGGTATCGGTCGACTTCGTCGAGGAAGACGCGATCAACGGCGCACTGCGCGCGGCCGTCGATGACATGAGCCGCGGCGTCGGCCAGACCGATCTGGGGACGGGCACGACCGTCACGGGGATCGCGCTCGCGCTCGTCGATGGCATTGCGCGATGGCTCATCTTCAACATCGGGGACTCGAGGGTCTACCAATTCGCGGACGGCGAACTGCAGCAGCTCACGACCGATCATTCGATCGTGCAGGAGCTGTTGGATGCCGGCGCCATCACTCCGGCCGAGGCCGAAGTGCATCCGCACAGCAACGTGATTACGCGCGCGGTCGGCTTCAATGAAGACCCGGTTCCCGACTACTGGCTCATCCCGATCGTCGCGGGCGCACGCTTGCTCGTGTGCTCGGACGGACTCACGAAGGAGCTGACCGAGCACGGCATCGCGCATTTCCTCGGAGACGGCAGTTCGCCGCTCGACGCGGCACAGCAGCTCATGGATGCGGCACTCGGCAATGGGGGTCGCGACAACGTGACCGTCGTCGTGGTCGACGTCCTCGACACGCCGGAGAGCGGTTCGCACAGCGAGAGCGGATCGCGCCGCAGCCTGCGCCGACACTGATTCGGTAGCGATTCTGCGACCCCCGAGTTGGGGGTGCGATCGGAGCCTCCAGTCGGGGTGCGACCGGCCGTGAAACGCGATGGGCTGCCTAGAATGAGGAACGTCTGCCGTTCGCCCGAAACCGGCAGGCAGTGGGTGGACGAAACTGTTCGAGCGAGCGTGCGGGAGGCGATATGGCCAGACGCTTGCCGTCTCAACCCCCGAACCTTCCCGGTTTCTCCTATGTTCGGATCCTCGGATCCGGCGGTTTTGCCGATGTCTTCCTGTACGAGCAGAATCTTCCTCGACGACAGGTCGCGGTCAAGGTCATGCTGGCAGAGGTCGTCACGAGCCAGGTGCGCCATATGTTCCAGGCCGAGGCCAACCTCATGGCTCAGCTCAGTACGCATCCCTCCATCCTCACCGTCTACCAGGCGGGGGTGTCGTCCGATGGGCGTCCGTACCTGGTCATGGAACTGTGCTCCGCTGCGATTGGCCTGCGGTACCGGGAGCAGCCGATTGCCGTGCCAGAGGTTTTGAGCATCGGGATCAAGATCGCGAGCGCTGTCGAGACGGCGCACCGGTCGGGTGTCCTGCACCGGGACATCAAGCCATCGAACATCCTCACCACGGCGTACGGACATCCCGTGCTGAGCGATTTCGGCATTGCAGCGACCCTGAGCGAAGCGGAGTCGAGCGAGCCGATTGGGCTGTCGATTCCGTGGTCCGCACCGGAGGTCCTCCTCGATGAGACGTCGGGCACTGTCGCGAGCGAGATCTGGGCGCTGGGTGCATCCATCTACTCCCTGCTGGCCGGGCGATCGCCGTTCGAGGTCCCAGGTAAAGACAACACGTCGGCCGACCTGATCCAGAGGATCACGAAGTCGAAGCCGCAGCCGATCGGGCGCGAAGACCTGCCGCACCGGCTGGAGGTCATTCTCGCCCGCGCCATGTCGAAGAAGCCCGAAGCGCGACAGCACAGCGTGCTGGAACTCATCCGCGAGCTGCAGTCCGTCGAGACGGAACTCGGCCTCGCCCAGACGTCGATGGAAGTCGCGATGGACGAGTGGGCGCTCGCGACGGCGTCAGACCCGGACGATCGCACGCGCATCGGGGGCGTGGTGAGTGTCGACCCGGCCGGACGCCGGCGAAAACGGAAGCTGCCGGCATCCGCCATCGTGACGCGCACACCGCCGGGAACGCTCCCGCGCGAGAGTGCGGGAAGCGGCGCGAGCAGGGAGCCGGATACGCAGGGTCGATGGACCAGGGCGCTCGTCTGGTCGCTCGTCGCATGCTCGGTGCTCGTCGTGCTGCTCGGTGCGACGGCGGCCTTTGTGCTCGTGCGGGTTGCCGCGAACGGTGACATTCCCACCGTGCGCGACGTCTCGGGCCGGCTCGACAACGGCACCGTCATCTTCTCCTGGAACGACCCGGGCCTGCAGGCCCAGGATGCGTACCAAGTGAGTGTGGGAACCGCGCCGCCCAGCATCCAGCGCAGCACCGAGTTCCGCGTCGACGTGAACACGGGGGGCAGCGTGTGCATCACGGTGACCGTCAATCGAGATGGCAAGACCGGGCAGCCCAGCAGTCCGAAGTGTGTCGACTCGGCGAACGGGACATGATCCGGCAGTGGCTCGCCTCTCATAAGTCGCTCGTCGCCACGGCGACGAGCGGCTCCGTCATCGTTGCGCTCGTGACGACCGTCGCGATTGTTTCGGGCGGATACACCGCCCAGCAGATGAACCTGGGCGACGCGGCGGTATGGGTGACCAGCCAGACCAGACAGCTTCTCGGACGTGCGAATACCGAGATCCTCCAGCTCAATTCGGTCGTACCCTCGGCCGGCCCGGCCCTGGACGTCGTCCAGTCCGGCAGCAACGTCATCATGGTCGACCTCGGCAACAACACCGTCGGCGTGGTCGACCCCGCGACGGGAGAGGCGGGCAAGAGCGTGCCCCTGCCGGCTCGTCAGCCGAGTGTCCAGCTCGCCGGTGATCGCGTGGCCATCTCATCGGCCGTGACCGGCCAGGTCTGGCTGATGCCCTTTGCCCAGCTGCCCACCTTCGATGCGAGCTCAGGTCCGACGATCGACCTCGGCGGACGTGCGGTCACCAGCCTGGCCCCCGACGGGACCCTTTTCACGTTTCTTCCCGACACCGGCGTCGTGCACCGAATCGACGCGACCACCGGCGGAGGCGTCAGCACCTCGGTCACGGTCGGCGCGACCGGAAAAGGCACGAACGACAGCATGACCTCGATCGCCGGGCAGTGGGCGCTGCTCGATCCAGACGCGAAGATGTTGTATCTGCCGAGTGGGGCCGTCGACCTCTCGAGCGAGCTGGCCGGTGCGGCCAACCCCGTCCTGGAGCAGCCGAGCACCACAGGTGACACCGTCTACATCGCCTCGTCGACGGGCCTGATCGGCGTACCCATCGCCGGGGGGACCCCCAGGAGGATCCTCACCGAAAACCTCGGCCGGGCCGCTGCCCCCGCACTCGTGCACGGCTGCGTGTACGCCGCGTGGGCGGGAGGAACGACCTGGAGCACCTGCGGGGGAGCATCCGCGGGCCACCGTGGCACGCTTGCCGGCGTGCCGAGCGGGGCAGAGCTGGCGCTGCGGGCCAACGGCGAGCGCGTGGTGGCGAACGACGTGAAGTCGGGGGCAACCTGGGCCGTGCAGCGCGGGAACGCGTCCATCAACAACTGGGACGAGCTGGTCACCAAGAAGACCAACCTGCAGCAGGTCGCACTGAACAAGCAGGACACGCCACCCCAGTATGAGAAGAGTCAGCTGCCGCCCGTTGCCGTCGATGACCAGTTCGGAGCGCGCCCAGGTCGCGTGACGACGCTACCCGTGCTTTTGAACGACTACGACCCGAACGGTGACGTGCTCGTCGTCGACTCGTTTGAGGGAATTCCCGCGTCGGCCGGGCGGGTCGACCTGGTGAACAACAACCAGCAGCTGCAGATCACGCTTCCGGACTCGGCGAGCGGCACGGTGAGTTTCAGCTACACGATCACGGATGGACACGGCGGCAGCGCGACGGCGAAGGTCACCGTGACGGTACGGTTGCCCACCGAGAATTCACCGCCGGTGCAGGCGCGCGCGACCAAGGCGATCGTGCAGGCAGGCGGACGCGTCACGACCCAGGTGCTCGGCGACTGGTACGACCCGGACGGCGACCCGTTCTACCTGGCAAGTGCAACCGTGGCGACACCGGATGCGGTCAGCTTCACGCCGCAAGGCGCCGTTGCGTATTCCGACAAGGGAGCGGGCGGCACCCTCAAGGACGTCGCCCTCGTGGTTTCCGATTCGCGCGCACAGGGCACCGGTTCGCTCGCCGTGACGGTACAACCACCGGGAAGTGTGCCGATCATCACCGAGCCATTCGTCGTGCTGGCATACCAGGGCCACGAAGTGACCGTCACGCCGCTCACGCATGCCCGCGGCGGCACCGGCACGCTCCGGCTCGGAAACGTGCCGGCGAAGCCCGATGCGACGATTTCGGCCGACTACCAGGGTGGCTCCTTCCGGTTCTTGAGTGACCAGGTCGGCACGCACAACATCGATTACGCGGTGACGGATGGGACGCTCACGACGACGGGTACGGTGCGCATCGACGTGCAGGCACCGCCCGAGGCGAAGACGCAGCCCATTGCCGTGCCGCACACCGCCTTCATCCGCGAGCAGACGACCCAGCAGGTCGACGTGCTCGCAACCGACGTCGACCCGTCTGGGGGAGTGTTGCTGATCACCGGGGTCACGCAGCCGCCAGCATCGAGCGGCATCCGAGTCGAGATCCTCGGGCAGAGGGTCCTGCGCGTGACGCTCAACCGGCCGCTCGACGCACCCGTCGACTTTCACTACCGGATCAGCAATGGCCTCGCGGAGACAGAAGGGACGGTCACGGTCGTCCAGCTGCCGGCCCTGACCGTGCACCAACCGCCCGTCGCGAATCCGGATACCATCTCGGTTCGTGTGGGCGACACGACGGACATTCCGGTCCTAGCCAACGACCAGCAGCCGGATGGCGAGACGCTCACACTCGACCCGACGCTCGCCACCCCGCTCCCGAGCGGTGCCGGCCTCCTCTTCGCCTCGGGTGACGTGTTGCGTTACCTCGCGCCGTCCAAGCCGGGCAACTTCACTGCCGTCTACCGGGTCACGGGAGCGGACGGGCAGTGGGCAACGGCCGCTGTGACGATCTCCGTCCGCGAACTCGACGCAGCCACCAACAACCCGCCGGTCCCGACGACCGTCACGGCCCGCGTCCTCGCAGGCGACACGGTGCGCATCCCGATCCCGCTGACCGGCGTCGACCCGGACGGCGATTCGGTGCAGTTGCTCGGCCAGGAGACCAACCCGAGCAAGGGCGCGGTCCTTGCAGTTGGCAGCGACTGGATGGATTACCAGGCCGGTGAATACTCGGCGGGCACCGATACCTTCACCTATGCGGTGATCGATGCCCTCGGCGCGCGCGCGATCGGAACGGTCAGGGTGGGCATTGCGAGTCGAAGCGACGGCGCCCGAAACCCCGTCGCGGTCGAGGATGACGTGACGGTGCGCCCAGGCAAGTCGGTGTCGGTGCAGGTGCTCGCCAACGACTCCGACCCCGACGGAAGCGCGCTGAGCGTGACCGGGGTCGTGCCGCTCGACGGCAATGCCAAGGCCGTACGCAAGGGCAGCATCGTGACGGTGACGGCGCCGGCCAAGGAGGGCGTCTATAGCTTTCTGTACACGATCCAGAACGCCAGGGGCGGGTCGAGTGAAAGCTTTATCCGCGTGGCCGTGAGTAAGGATGCGCCGCTCGCGCGGCCCATCACTCGCGACACCGTGCTCGGGCTCTCCGACATCCTCGGCAAGCAGACCGTCGACGTCAACGTTCTCGCGAACGTCTTCTTCCCCGATGGGCCCGTCTCCTCACTGGCGCTGTCCGTGCTCCCTGGATACTCCGACAGGGCGCAGGTGACCGCGAACAAGCGTGTGCGGGTCACGATCGGAGCGACGAGCCAGATCATCCCCTTCGAGGTCGCCCACCCCGGCGACCCGAACATCTCCTCATTCGCATTCATTCGCGTGCCCGGCTACGACGATGCGCTCCCCCAGCTCAAGCGCGGCGTGCCGCGGTTGACCGTGACGAGCGAGAGCGCCGTAAGGATCCACCTGAACGACTACGTCGTCGCTGTCGGCGGTAAGCAGGTGCGGCTCACCGACGCGTCCACGGTGCGCGCTACGCACTCCAACGGGGCCAACCTGGTCGTCAACGGTGACACGCTCGAGTTCACGAGCGCCGCGCGGTATTTCGGAACGGCATCCATCGCATTCCAGGTCACCGACGGCACGTCGGCGACGGATCCGCAGGGGCGCGTCGCCACGATCGTGCTGCCGATCACGGTCACGGCGCGCGCGAACCAGCCGCCCGTGTTCACCGGGGCGCTCATCGACTTTGAGCCAGGCCAGCAGAAGACCATCGACCTGGTCAAGCTCACGAGTTACCCGTACGCGAAGGACCAGAGCGAGCTCACGTATACGGTGCAGGGCGAGCAGCCGTCGGGGGTCAGCCTGAGCCTGTCCGGACAGAAGCTCACCATCGCGGTGAGCGAGAAGACGGCCAAGGGCGCGCATCCGTCGATCTCGATCGGGGTGAAGGATGCGGTCAACCCGGGACAGGCCGGACGGATCGACCTCAACGTGGTCCCATCGACACGCCCCGTCGCCAACCCCCAGCCGGATGTGGCCATCGCGCCGCGCGGGACGACGACGGTTGTCGACGTGCTCGCCAACGACGGAGCGACAAACCCGTTCCCCGACGTGCCGCTGCGCGTGGTCGCGGTGCGCGGACTCGACAACGCGAATCTGCCCGCCGGAGTATCGATCACGCCGAACGCCGACAACAGCAAGCTCTCCGTCACGGTGGCAGCGGGCGCTGCGGCGGCGGACACGAACCTGCAGTATGAGGTCGTCGACGCGACGGGCGACCCGGATCGGAACGCCTGGGGCACCGTGCGGATCTCGGTGCAGGATCGCCCTGCACCGGTCACCAACGTGCAGATCGCCGGGATCTCCGACCACGCGCTCACACTGAGCTGGATCCCCGGCTCGTTCAACAACTCGACGATCACGGGATTCGAGCTGACCGTGACGCGCGCGGACAACGGGCAGATCGTGGGAACGACATCGTGCCAGACGACGACCTGCACTGTGCAGACGCCCGGCAATGGCCCGGACAACGCAGTGCACATCGCGGTCACAGCGCGTAACGCTCTGGGCGTGTCCGATCCGGTGAGCTACACGGATGCCGCGTGGTCGAACATCATGCCTGCTGCACCGGCGGCCCTGAATGCAACACCGCTGGACACCGGTCTTCGCGTCACGTGGACGAAGCCGGCTGACGCACCGGGAGCGAGCCCGATCACCTCGTATCTCGTGAATGTCGGCGGCATTTCGCGGTCGGTCACGGTGCCAGGCAGCGACGCCGTCGGCACACCGTATTCAGTGAATCTCACGGATGCCAGCATCGGCAACGGCGGGAGTGTCCCGTTCTCGGTTGCATCACGAAACGACTTCTATGGCGGGCGGACGCTGTGGAATCAGGTGAGAGGCACGGGCATCCCCTCCGGCCCTCCCATCGCCAGCGCATCAGCGCCGTCCGCGGTGCCCGACCTCGACTCCGGCCAGAGCGCGACGCTCAGCTGGCCCGGAATCTTCACCGACAATGGCAAATCCATCACGTCGTACTACGCGGCGGTCTACCAGGGGGGATCGGCTCCGTCGTGCGCCGTCACGGGTGTCGAAAACGGCAACCCGACGCTTTCGGTGGATTCGCAGAACAGCCACTTCATCAAAGTGTCAGGCGGGACGACGAGTGTCACATTCACCGGCTTGAGCGCCAACACGAACTACAACTTCCTGGTCTATGCGTACAACGGCCAGGGCTGCACGGCCAGCGCCGTGGCGACCGCGACGCCGCGTTCGCGGCCGGATCCACCAGCAGGCTTTGCGGCGAGTGTGCCGGGCGGAAGCAGCGACACGGGTTATTTCGACGCGGTGTTGACGAGCATGACTCCACCGGCGAACCCAGGAGGTGCCGCCCTGAGCTACGAATACCAATTCGTCGGGGCGTTTACGACGGCCCCCCTGCCGGTTCCCGCGGGCGGGGTCCTGGCGGGTGGGTCCCAGAGCTATGGGCAGGCGGCATCCGTGCAGCTGCGCACCGTGGCCACCTATCCGGGTGGCGTCGTCCTGCGCAGTGATTGGTCCTCGGCCAAGAGTCCAGGGGTGCCCGTCAGTACGGTGCTGAGTGGCGCACGCTTCGGACCGAGCCCAGCGGATGCGACGACCGGCCAGTTCAGCTGGACGGGCTGGCCGACCGGCACGTACTCTGCGGTTAAATACAGCTGTGACGGCGGCGTAACGCAGCGGGATATGCCCGCGCCCGGCCAGACGGGGACCTGCACGCTGGCAACCGGCCAGCTGAGCGGAACCCTCACGGTGACCGTCATCGCCAATGGCGGGACCCTGTACACCCACGACTATCGGAGCAGCGACCTTGGATGAGCCATCGACCGTCATACTGAATGACAGCGCAGTGCAGCCGATGATCGTCGAGGGAGGCCAGGGCATGATCGAGACCGCCGACATGACAACCATGACCAGGGAGCAGGCGACCTCCTTCGCCAGTGTTTTCGATCGCCTGGTGGCTAACATCGAGCAAGTGGTGCTCGGCAAGTCCCACATCATCCGGTTGTCGCTCACCGCGCTGTTCAGCGAGGGTCACCTGCTGCTCGAGGATTTTCCCGGCACCGGCAAGACCTCACTCGCTCGCGCCATCGCGCAGAGCGTACGCGGCGTGAGCAATCGGGTCCAGTTCACTCCCGATCTGCTGCCTGGCGACATCACGGGCGTCAACATCTATGACCAGCGCACGGGCACCTTCGAATTCCACCGGGGACCGATCTTTGCCAACGTGGTGCTCGCCGACGAGATCAACCGGGCGAGCCCCAAGACGCAATCCGCGCTCCTCGAGGTCATGGAAGAGGGCCAGGTGACCGTCGACGGCGTCACGCATCCCGTGGTTGCCCCGTTCATGGTCATCGCCACGCAGAACCCGATCGAGCAGGCGGGAACGTACCGCCTGCCAGAGGCGCAGCTGGACCGCTTCATCATGAAGGCATCCATCGGCTACCCGGACCACGAGGCCACGATCCGCATCCTCGAAGGCGCAGACCGCAAGGCACACGACATCGTTGTGCCCGAGGTCGTTCCCGCGTCCACCATCGTGCGGATGGGCTCGGTGGCTCGCACGGTGCACGTCGACCCGACCATCAACGACTACGTCTCCCGGCTCGTGGACGCGACGCGGACCGCGACCGAGGTGCGCCTCGGTGTGAGTGTGCGCGGTGCGCTCGCCCTCGTGCGCACGGCGAAGACCCTCGCCGCGGCGAGCGGCAGGCACTACGTGATCCCGGATGACATCAAGGCACTCGCCGAGCCGGTCCTCGCGCATCGGCTCCTTCTCGAGCCGGAGGCGGAGTTCGACGGCGTGACGGCGTCGAGCGTGATCGCCCAGATCCTGATCGAGACCCCGCCCCCGTCGGATCGGCAAGCCGTGTGACCAACACCGTCACGCGAACCCAGACGGAGCTGACCAACGCCCGAACGCGAATCGTCGGCACGCGCGACGGCGTGCTCGCCGACACCATCGTCGCGATCGTGCGCATCGTTCGGATGACTCGGCATTCGATCCGGACCGGATGGCGATGGATCAGCACAGTCATCACGCCACTCGGCTGGTCGACGGCTGCGGTGGTCATCGCGGCGTTCGTCCTCGGCTACGCGGTCGGCTGGGCGGAGGCCGTCGTTGTCGCGTGGACCGGACTCGTGCTCATCCTGCTCGCGATGCTCTACCTGATCGGGCGCAACGCCTATGACGTGCGGCTGTCGATGCCATCCAACCGCGTCGTCGCCGGCGAGAAGGCGCCGGGCGAAGTGATCGTCGCCAACCCGACGAGGCGTCGTCTGGCTGGTGTACGGATCGAGGTCCCCGTGGGGTTGGGCCTTGCGGAGTTCGCCATGCCGAGCCTGCCCCGTGGCGGCGGTTACCAGGACGTCTTCCTGGTGCCGACCTCGAGGCGCGGGGTCATCCCGATCGGGCCGGTGCGCACGGTTCGGGCGGATCCGGTTGGGCTTCTGCGACGCGAGGTCGTCTGGGCGAGCGCGCTCGACCTGTACGTGCACCCCAGGACGATCGCGATCCCGAGCATGAGTACGGGATTCATCCGTGACCTCGAGGGTGCCCCGACCAAGGACCTCACGACAAGCGACGTCGCTTTCCATTCGTTGCGTGAGTATGTGCCAGGCGACGAACGGCGCAACATCCACTGGAAGAGCACGGCGAAGACCGGCAGCTACATGGTGCGGCAGTACGATGAGACCAGGCGCAGCCACCTCATGGTCGCGCTCAGCCTTGCGGCTGGCGACTACGCGAGCGACGACGAGTTCGAGCTCGCGGTGAGCGTCGCGGGGTCGCTCGGAGTCCGCGCCATCCATGATTCGC
>JAUZGC010000083.1 GCA_030840105.1 Microbacteriaceae bacterium | reverse complement strand
GCAGACATCGTTGCTCCGCCAACGTTTGCTGTCGTCGTGCAGGAGTCGACCCTCGCGCAGCTCCTCGCCGAACCGGACTCCAGGATCGACTTCAGCCGCGTGGTTCACGGAGACCAGCGGTTCAGCTACACGCGTCCGATCGTCGCCGGCGACGAGCTGACCGCGACCCTGACTATCGCAAGCGTCAAGACCCTGGGCGGCCATTCAATGGTGACCGCCGAGTCCGAGATCGTCGACGCGAGTGGCGCGCACGTCGTGACCGCGACCTCGACCCTCGTCGTGAGGGGAGACGAGTAATGGCATCCTTTGAAGGGCTTTCCACCGGCGACGTCGTCGCCGAGGCCGTTTTCTCGATCACGCGCGATTCGCTCGTGCGTTACGCGGGGGCATCCGGCGACTTCAACCCGATCCACTACCGTGACGACGTCGCGACATCCGTTGGACTGCCCGGCGTGCTCGCGCACGGCATGCTGACCATGGGGTTCGCCGTGCAGCCCGTCGTCGACTGGGCGGGCGACCCCGCGCGAGTGATCGACTACCAGGTACGGTTCACCAGGCCCGTTCTTGTCGACCCGGAGACCGGCGCCCAGGTTGCCGTGACCGCCAAGGTCGGCCAGCTCGATGCGGAGGCGCAGGTCGCGCGCATCGACCTCACGGTCACGTTCAACGGCGAAACCGTACTCGGCAAGGCGCAGGCGCGCGTCTCGCTCGGTTAGCGCATGGACCAGACGCCCGCGCTTTCAACGCTGACCACCCTCCGAGTGGGCGGGGTGCCGGAGCGCGTTGTGCAGCCGGAGACGACCGAGGAGCTCGCGCGGGTCGCGCGCGAGGTGTGGGCGTCCGGCGACAACTGGCTGCTGCTCGGGGGTGGCTCGAATACGGTCGCCAGTGACGACGGCTTCGACGGCACCGTCATCCGGATCGCGACGCGAGGCATCGAGCGCATCCCCGCGCATGGCGTCGTGCGGCTGCGCGTGCAGGCGGGGGAGTCGTGGGACGGCCTCGTCGCCCACACCGTGCGCGAGGGCTGGTCGGGCATCGAGGCGTTGTCTGGCATCCCGGGCCTGGTCGGTGCTGCGCCCGTGCAGAACATCGGCGCATACGGGCAGGAGCTGTCATCCACCCTCGTTGCCGTCGACTTCCTCGACTTCGCGACGGGCGACGTGCGGCGGATGTCCGCTGCCGAACTCGAGCTGGGTTACCGCACGTCGGTGTTCAAGCAGGGGCTGGCCGGCATCGTGCTCACCGTCGAGCTCGACCTCGCCGAGAACGACGACGTCACGGGCGCGGCGCTGAGCCGGCCCGTCGCGTATGCCCAGCTCGCGGACGAACTCGGCGTGACGATCGGTACCCGCGTGCCTGCCGTCGAGCTGCGACGCGCGGTCCTCAGGCTGCGCGCATCGAAGGGCATGATCCTGGACGCTGCCGATCCGGATTCGGTGAGTGCGGGATCCTTCTTCACCAATCCGATCGTGAGTGAGAACTTCGCGCGCTCGCTGCCAGCGGATGCTCCGCGCTGGCCCATGACGCCGGCCGAGCCGGACGTCGTCACGGCTCTCGCCGCGGCGGGAGCTGCTGGCGAGCAGACGGGTGCCGGGGTCGCGGGCGCGCCCGCCGGGTCGGCGGTCGGTGGACTGGCGGGCGGCCTGGCGCACGGCCCGTACGCCGTCAAGCTCAGCGCGGCCTGGCTGATCGAGAGCGCAGGCATCCATCGCGGGTTCGCCCTGCCGGGGTCGAGTGCCGCGATCTCGAGCAAGCACACGCTCGCGCTGACAAACCGTGGCGGCGCGACGGCCGCCGAGATCGTGCAGCTTGCCGGCTACGTGCAGAGTCGGGTGCAGTCCGAGTTCGGTGTCATCCTGCAGCCCGAACCGGTTCTCGTCGGCCTGACGCTCTAACGGTCCTTGCGGATCCAGCGGAACGTCATCCGGCAGGCGATGAGTCCGAGCACGAGCCACACGACGAGCGCGACCGCGATCGAGCCGTACTGCCAGTCGCCGCCCGGCTCGATCGTCTCGAAGTTGTCGGGGAGGAAGACGCTGCGCATGCCCTGCGCAAGCCACTTGAGCGGGAAGACGCCCGCGATGTTCCGCAGCCATTCCGGCAGCAGGTTGAACGCCAGGTAGACGCCCGAGATGAACTGCAGAACGAGCACGATCGGGATGATCACTGCGGTTGCGCTCCTGCCGGTGCGTGGCACCGACGAGAGCGCGATGCCGAGCACGGCGCAGGTGAAGATGCCGAGCAGGTAGACCCAGAGGAACGTGAGCCATTTCGCCGGATCCGTGGGCAGCGCGACCGCGAAGACGAGTCTGGCCATGGCCAGGAGCAGGGCGATCTGCAGGGCCGACGTGACGAGGACCTGGCCCATCTTGCCGAAGAAGTAGGAGATGACCGGCAGCGGCGAGCCGCCCAGGCGCTTGAGCGTTCCGTCGCTCTTCTCCAGCGCGATGTCCACGGCGAGGTTCTGCACACCGCTCAGCAGGATGCCGGCCGCGATCATCCCGGGCAGGTAATACGCGGCCTGCGTGATGCCGCCCGAGCCGTCCGGGTTGGTGCCGACGTTGCCGAGGCCGCTGAACGCGACCGAGAAGATCCCCAGCATGACCACGGGGAAGAGGAAGGTGAAAAAGACGGTGTCGCCCTGGCGGTAGTAGGTCTTCACCTCGTAGCCGATGCGGCGGATGCCGAGCTGCACGGTTCTCATGCGGCGACCTCGGTCGCGACATCCCGGACCAGCTCGAGATAGATGTCTTCGAGGCTGGGCCGGATGACCTCGAGGTCGCGGAGCCCGACGCCGTGCTGCGCGTAGAGGCGAGCGACCACCGCCGCCGGCTCGTGCGTGCGCTCCTCGTGGATGCCGTCGGCGTCGCGCCAGCGCACGATCGGGATGCGAGCATCCGCCCCGCCGATCTCGTCGACCGCGCCCATGTCGACGAGGCGCCCGGCCGCGATGACCGCGACTCGGTCACTGAGCTGCGCGGCCTCATCCAGGTAGTGCGTCGTGAGCAGGATGGTGGTTCCCTCGCGCTTCAGCCCCCGGATGAGCTCCCAGAAGTCCCGCCGCGCCTCGGGGTCGAATCCCGTGGTCGGCTCATCGAGGAAGAGGAGCTCTGGCCGCCCGATGATGCCGAGCGCGACATCCACGCGTCGGCGTTGGCCGCCGGAGAGGTTCTTGATGCGGGTCTTTGCCTTCTCGGCGAGGCCGGCAGCGGCGATCACTTCGTCGACGTCGCGCGGGTTCGGGTAGAAGCCTGCGAAGTGGCTCAGTTGCTCGCGCACCGAGACGTTGCCGGCCTCGGCACTTGTCTGCAGCACAATGCCGATGCGCGCCTTCCAGTCGACGCCGCCGCGATGCGGGTCGATGCCGAGCACGCTCGCCTGGCCGCCCGAGCGAT
>JAUZGC010000071.1 GCA_030840105.1 Microbacteriaceae bacterium | reverse complement strand
CACTCAGGTCCATGGCGATCTTCGGATGCCCCTCCGCGACCGTCGAGCCAACGACCACGCGAAGAAGCGAGGCCGCGACCATATTCAGCATGCCGCTCAATCGAACGATGGCGACGCCGTCGTCCATCTCTTTGACAGTGAATTCCATTAGCCGGGTTCCTCTTCTTGGGTGGTGCCCTGGATGCAGGCGATGGGTGCGGGCGCGCCGAAGTCGGCGAGCCCGATCATTCCGGGTCCCGCCGCAGGACGAGGATCGTGACGTCATCCGTCGCCGCGGCGCTCCTGGCAAGCTTCTCGACGGTGTCCACGAGGTTTTGCGGCGAGGTGGATGCCCGCGCGAGCGCGCCGACCTCATCGATGGCGTTGAGGGTTCCGTCATACAGGTCGAGCACGCCGTCGCTGAAGGTGACCAGCATGTCGCCCGGGTCGAGCATGACCGTGTGCCGACTCCAATGCTCGTCCGGCATCACGCCGAGCGGGAAGTCGCTGGTCCACAGCCGCTGCGTGGTGCCATCCGCGCGGACGATCGCCGTCAGGCCATGTCCCGCATCGACGAAGGAGACCCGTCCGTCGCTCGCCCGGAGCCTCGCATGGAAGAGCGTGACGAAGGATGATGATTCCCCGAAGTCCGTCGCAAGGCAGGTTGACGTTCGCTCGACCGCCACGGTGACGTTCTTTTTGCGCGCCGCGCTACGAACGACAGCGCGAACGGTTGCGGCGAGAATTCCGGCGCTCGCACCCTTGCCCATGACGTCGCCCAGGGTGAAGCCAAGCCCGCCGTCGATCGGATACCAATCGAAGAAGTCACCACCGATCGTCTTTGCGGGAATGCACGTGCCGGCTACCTGGTAGCCCCTGATCGGCGCCGCGTTTTTGGGGAGCAGTGCGCGCTGCATCTCGGCAGCGCGATCGAGCTCGTCCGTCGCGAGGAATTCTCCCTCGATCCACTGCCCGACTCCCTGCAGGCTCTTGCGCTTGTCGGAATCGAGATGCCTCGGCTCCGTGGCGAAGATGCAGTAGACGCCTGACCGGTCACCGTCTGGCGAGTGGAATGGCTGACCTGCGAAGAATCGGATTCCCGGTTCTCCGACGACCGCCGGGTGAGTGGCGAAGCGTGGGTCCTTTGTCACGTCCTCGACGACGAGCATCTCATCGCTGAGGATGGCGGCCTCACAGAAACTGTTCGCGCGCTCGGTATGTGTGGCGACGATCCCGTGACGAGATTGGAACCAGACGCTCTCCGGGCCCACCATGGCGATGGCGGCGAAGTCGATTCCGAACATGTCAATGGACATACGCGCCAACTCATCGAAGCGCGGATCGCCTGGCACACCGAAGAGATCACTCTCCAGCAGCGTTTCCAACGTGCTTGAACGATCGACATCGATCATCGTGCCCCCCTGCACCCACCCGATTTCCCCCCGGGTATGGTCGCAGACTACGCCCCTTTGCTGCCGTATGGACCACCCCTTATGGGACGAAAGTCCTACGGTGCCGGGAAGGGCACTATGGGGTTTCGATACGCGCTGGCGCGCTTCTCAACCATCACGAAGGTCTACAGCTTCTCGATCGGGGCGATCTTGATCAGGAGCTTCTTCGCACCGGACGTCTCGAACTGTACGTGCGCGACGCGTTTGTTGCCCACGCCGGTCACGTCGGTCACCCGGCCATCGCCGAAGTCGGTGTGACGGATGCGATCGCCCGCGACGAGCTCAAGGTCACCGTTGTCACGCACCTGCCCGGTGATCCGGTTGGCCCACTCGGTCTTCGGCTTGGTCGCCGCGGCGAGCGCGCCCGCCGTGCTGTAGCCCTGGCCGTAGCCGGATCGGTTGGCGTTGAGCGCGCGCGGTTGCGTGCCTCCGCGGCTGTTGGCCATGCCGGGCGACTGCCGCCACTCGACAAGCTCTGCCGGGATCTCCTGCAGGTACCTGCTCGGCATGGCCACGGCCGTCTCGCCGAACTGCGCGCGCGTCATCGCGAGCGACAGGAACAGTCGCTGCCTGGCCCGCGTGATCCCGACGTAGAAGAGCCGGCGCTCCTCGGCCGGGCCACCAGGCTCGCCGGCCGACATGCGGTGCGGCAGCAGGTCTTCCTCGACGCCGGTCAGGAACACCGCGTCGTATTCGAGTCCCTTGGCCGTGTGCAGTGTCATGAGTGAGACCGTGCCGCTCGAGTCGTCCAGCTCATCGGCTGCCGCGACAAGCGACACCTCGGTCAGGAAGTCGATGAGGCCCCCCTGTGGGCTCGTGCGGGCGAACTCCTTGGTGACCGCCACGAGTTCCTCGACGTTCTCGGCGCGCGCCTCGTCCTGCGGATCGCGGCTCGCCCGCAGCGCATCGACGTACCCGCTCTTCTCGAGCAGGAAGGTGAGCACGTCGGAAACCGGCGATGCCCCCGCCGGCGCATCCGGGTCGGCCTTCGCCGCCGCCTCGTCGAGCAGCGCCGCGAGCTGCAGGATCGATGCAGTGACCTTGGGGCCGAGGCCCAGCGATCCGGCGTCGCGCAGCGCTTGCCGGTAGGTGATCCCGTTGTCTTCCGCATAGCCGGCCAGCTGCGTCTCCGTGGCGGGTCCGATGCCGCGCTTGGGGGTGTTCAGGATGCGGCGCAGCGCGAGGGTGTCGTCGGGGTTCGCGACGGCGATCAGGTATGCCAACGCATCCTTGATCTCGGCGCGCTCGTAGAATTTGGTGCCGCCCATGATCCGATATGGCAGTGCCGACCGGATGAAGATTTCCTCGAGCGCGCGCGTCTGGGCGTTCGTGCGATAGAAGACGGCGATGTTCTTGTAAGCCACGCCGGCAGAGTGCAGCTTCTCGATCTCGTCCGCGACGAACTGCGCCTCGTCGTGACCGGAGTAGCCCGTGAAGCCGACGATCTTCTCGCCGTCGCCGACGGCCGTCCACAGCTTCTTGTCTTTCCGGTCGAAGTTGTTAGAAATGACGGCGTTCGCAGCGCTCAGGATGTTCTGGGTCGAGCGGTAGTTCTGCTCGAGCAGGATGACCTTCGCCCCGTGGAAGTCGCGCTCGAACTCGACGATATTACGGATGTCTGCCCCGCGGAACGCGTAAATCGATTGGTCGGAGTCTCCCACCACCGTCAGCGTCGCGCCTTCGATGCCGCCGCCGGCCGCCCGGAGCGCCCGGACGTGCAGTCCCTGCGCTTCAAGGTCATCGGCGATCGCGGGAGAGACGGGCTTCGTGAGTTCGCGGATGAGCGCGTACTGGGCGTGGTTCGTGTCCTGGTATTCGTCGACGAGGACATGGCGGAACCGCCGCTGGTAGAGCGCGGCGACCTGGGGGAACGCCCGGAACAGGAACACGGTCTCGCTGATCAGGTCGTCGAAATCGAACGCATTGGCCGAGCGCAGGGCGCGCGTGTACCTGCGGAAGATCTCAAGGAACATGACCTCCTGCGGGTCACTCAGGTTGACGTTCCTGGCGTGGCTCTCGACATCCGACAGCTCGTTCTTGAGGCGCGAGATCTTGCCGGAGACGCTTGAGACCGTGAAGCCCAGCGTGTCCGCGTCCAGTTCCTTGATGATGCGCTTGATCAGGGCCCGGGTGTCGCCGGAGTCGTAGATCGTGAAGTTCGCCGTCTTACCGATCGTCTCGGCTTCACGGCGCAGGATGCGCACGCATGAGGAGTGGAACGTCGAGATCCACATGCCCTCGGCCGCCTGGCCGACAATGGCGTGGACGCGCTCGCGCATCTCGGCGGCCGCCTTGTTGGTGAACGTGATCGCGAGGATCTGGCTCGGCCACGCCTCACGGCTTGCGATCAGGCTCGCGATCCTGCGGGTGAGCACACTCGTCTTGCCGGAACCGGCGCCGGCGACGATCAGGAGGGCGGGCCCGCGGTATTCGACGGCCGCGCGCTGCTCAGCGTTCAGCCCGTCGAGCAGCGCATCGTGCGCGTTCGGCCCGGAGAACCCGTCGACGATGATGGGGGCGGCGCCGGCCGCTGGCTGATCCGGGTCAATGAGGCTCGTCATGTCATGCACAATTTTAGTCGCCACCACCGGCACCGTGAGCTCAGAGGCCGTCCCGTACAGCTACCGCGAGATCGGGATGATCGGCGAACACCGCATCGACACCCGTCCGCATGATGAGGGCGAATTGCCCGCGCCAGTCGCCGAAGTCCGACTCAGCGTCGCCGCGTCGGAAATTCGAGGCGAGGAAGGCGTTCTCCGGCCTCAGCGTCCAGCAATACACCTCGAGTCCTGCCGCGTGAGCGTCATCCACGAGATCGGATGCCCCCGTCGCATTCCCTGCGCCGTCCAGCGCGAGCAGCATCGAGGCATCCACGCTCACTCCGTCGACGCGCTGGGCCGCCTCGGCTGCGCCGAGGGCGTACAGGCCGATCTCCGTCACGTCATCCGCGTACCCGGATGCCGCGGAGCCGTGGGCTGCCACCCGGTCGGCGGGAGCACCATCGGCGTCGAGCAGGTAGATGCGCCTGCCCCGATAACCCCGGCTGTAGAGCTTGGCGAGCACGGTCTTCTCGAAACTCTCGACCGTCAGGGCGGGGTTGTCCCGCCAGCCCGCGGCCGCGAGCTCGGCCGTGACCAGTTCGTCGAGCGGCAGCCCGATCGACTCGAAGTATGTCGCGTGCTTGATCTCGGCGACGATGCCGAGCAGCCGGGCGGAATCCTCGGATGCCCTGTCGACGATGTCGACCAGGTCAGAGAGTCGCAAGATCGGGTACATCCCATCGAAGCTCGAACTCGGCTGGCGCAGGTGTGCGAGTCGTTCGTGCGCACGCAGGGTCGAGAGCTCGGCCCACGTGAAATCCTCGGTGAACCAGCCCGTCAGCTCGATGCCGTCGATGAGCTTGGTGGTGCGCCGGTCGGCGAAGTCGGCGTGGTCGGCCACATCCGTCGTCCCCGAGATCTCGTTCTCGTGCCGAAGCACGAGCACACCGTCGCGCGACGCCACGATGTCGGGTTCGACGGCATCCGCGCCGAGCGCGAATGCGAGTTCGTAGGCTGCGCGGGTGTGCTCCGGCCGATAACCACACGCCCCTCGGTGCCCGATGATGAGGGGCGAAGGACGAGCACGCATGGGCCGATCCTAGCCAGCCTCACCCGGTTTGGGGCAAGGCAGGCACAGATTCGGCTGCCAGACTCGAAGGGTGACCGATACTCACAGATCACTCCGTATGCCCTGGGTCGAACCGGCCTCGCTCCGAACCCTGCGCTGGGGACGCTATCGGGAGCGCTGGATCACGGGCCTCGCCTGCATCGCGATCGGCGCGGGGGCCGTGCAGCTGACCAGCGCATACAGCCTCCCCTTCCTGCTCGTTGGTACACTCGCGCAGTTCGTCGGCTGGGCGATCATGCCCACGTCGATAAAGCGGCGCACGGCGGTGACGCTGCCGGCCATCGCGGCATCCATTCTCCTGCTGGCGCACGACGCATCCTCGCTCACGTTTTTCGCGGTGCCTCTCGCTGCGTGGCTCCTCGTGCGACAACGTCCAGTGGTCAGCTACCTCGTGGTCGTGCTGCCGTTTGGGGTGAGCCTGCTGCTCGCACGGGTCGTCACCGGATACAGCGACGCGTGGGTGTCCCTCGGGGCGGGCACGCTCGTCATCATCGTCTCGGCATGGGGCGGCCGCTGGCTTGCACTACTGGCCGCGCGGCGGCGATGGGAGCGCGAGAGCGCTCCGACAGAACACAGCAAGATTCCAGCCGTTCCTTAGACGCTCTCGGCTAGATTGGGGACAGAAGCAGCTTCGGCGGCCCGCCCGGCTCCCAACGAACAGAGGAATCATGGCACTCAACAATCCCGCCTTCTCACGGATCCCGGCCTTCCAGCCGGGGCGGTCCACGACCGCAGCGGTGCCGACCCCCACGGCGGATAGCCTGCAGGAGCTCTACAATGCCCCTGCGGCGACGGCGATCGACACCGACCGCATGACCGTGGAAGACACCATCGTCAAGACCGTGGTGAGCTTCCTGGTGCTCGTCGTCGGCGCCGCGGTCGGCTGGATCTTCCCTGTCGTCGCGCTTCCCGCGATGATCGTCGGTTTCGCGCTCGCGCTCGTCAACATCTTCAAGAAGAAGCCGTCGCCCGCGCTCGTTCTCGCGTATGCGGGCATTGAGGGCCTGTTCGTCGGCGCCGTCTCCGGCATCTTCGAGAACATGTTCTCCGGCATCGTCATCCAGGCGGTTCTCGGCACGGTCGCGGTCGTCGGCGTCACGCTTGCGCTGTTCGCGAGTGGCAAGATCCGTGCCTCAGCGAAGGCGACCAAGGTCTTCCTGATCGCGATGGGCGGCTACCTGGTCTTCTCCCTGCTGAACATCGTGCTCAGCATGACCGGTGTCGTCACCAACCCGTTCGGCCTGAGCAGCGCCCCCATCCTGGGCATCCCGCTCGGGCTCATCCTGGGCGTGCTCGTCGTCATCATGGCCGCATACTCGCTCGTTCTCGACTTCGACTTCATCAAGCAGGGTGTCGCCAACCGCAGCCCGCGCGCCTACGGCTGGACCGGGGCGTTCGGGATCATGGTCACGGTCGT
>JAUZGC010000041.1 GCA_030840105.1 Microbacteriaceae bacterium | reverse complement strand
GGCCTCATCATCTTCGGCGTGACGGGTGACCTGTCACGCAAGAAGTTGATGCCGGCCGTGTACGACCTCGCTAACCGCGGCCTGCTTCCGCCTGGTTTCTCCCTCGTCGGGTTTGCCCGTCGCGATTGGGAAGACCAGGACTTCGAGAAGGTCGTCTACGAGGCGGTCAAACAGTACGCGCGCACGCCTTTCGTCGAGGAGGTCTGGCGGCAGCTCGCTCTGGGGATTCGTTTCGTCTCTGGCGAGTTCGACGACAACGCTGCATTCGGGCGGCTCAAGGAGACCATCGAGTCGCTCGACAAGGAGCGTGGAACCATGGGAAACCATGCGTTCTACCTGTCGATTCCGCCGAAGGCCTTCCCGCTTGTCACCGAGCAGCTGCGTCAATCGGGTCTCGCCGAACAGCAGGACGGCCATTGGCGCCGAGTGGTCATCGAGAAGCCGTTCGGCAGTGACCTCAAGACAGCTCGCGAGCTGAACCAGGTCGTCGAATCGGTGTTCCCGCCGGACTCGGTATTCCGCATCGACCACTACCTGGGCAAGGAAACGGTCCAGAACATCCTGGCCCTTCGCTTCGCGAACGAGCTGTATGAGCCGATCTGGAACGCCAACTACGTCGACCACGTGCAGATCACGATGGCTGAGGACATCGGTGTCGGCGGCCGTGCCGGGTACTACGACGGCATCGGCGCGGCACGCGACGTCATCCAGAACCACCTGCTGCAGTTGCTCGCGCTCACCGCGATGGAGGAGCCGATCTCGTTCGACGCGGCCGATCTGCGCGCCGAGAAGGAGAAGGTCCTCGCCGCGGTGCGCCTGCCGAAGGATCTCGGCACCGCCACGGCTCGCGGCCAGTACTCCGGTGGTTGGCAGGGCGGCGAAAAGGTCGTCGGGTTCCTCGACGAAGACGGTATGGACCCCCAGTCCCTGACCGAGACGTATGCGGCCATGAAGCTTGAGATTGGAACGCGCCGGTGGGCGGGCGTGCCGTTCTATCTGCGGGCAGGCAAGCGGCTCGGCCGCCGTGTGACCGAGATCGCTGTCGTGTTCAAGCGCGCTCCGCAGCAGCTGTTCGCCGAGAGCCAGACCTCCGCACTCGGCCAGAACGCGCTCGTCATCCGCGTCCAGCCGGACGAGGGCGTGACGATCCGATTCGGATCCAAGGTCCCTGGCGCCGGCATGCAGGTGCGCGACGTGAGCATGGACTTCGGCTATGGGCATGCCTTCACCGAGGCGAGCCCCGAGGCATACGAGCGGCTCATCCTCGACGTGCTCCTCGGCGACCCGCCGCTCTTCCCCCGCCACGAGGAGGTCGAGCTCTCCTGGAAGATCCTCGACCCGATCGAGGAATTCTGGACCACCCAAGGCCAGCCGGAACAGTACCGCCCCGGTACTTGGGGACCGAGCTCAGCCGATGAACTTCTTGCCCGTGACGGCCGTAAATGGAGGCGTCCATGATTGTTGACCTGCCAAACACCACGACGAGCGCCGTCTCGAAGTCCCTCGTCAAGATCCGTGAGGAGGGCGGCGCCGTTGCACTTGGCCGTGTGCTGACCCTCGTCATCGCGACGACCCTCGGCCAGGAGGAAGAGGCGATCGAGGCCGCGAACGACGCGTCACGCGAGCACCCGATGCGCGTGATCGTCATCTCGACCGAGGACGCGGATGTCGTGTCCCCCGGCGCGGTGGAGGCACGCCTCGACGCCCAGATCCGGGTCGGCGGCGACGCCGGCGCGAGCGAGGTCATCGTTCTCCGCGCGTATGGTGCCGCAGCGAGTGACGAGGAAAGCCTCGTCACGGGCCTGCTGCTTCCGGACGCCCCTGTCGTCGCATGGTGGCCAGGAGTGGCCCCCCAGGTCGTCTCGGCGTCACCGCTCGGTCGGATCGCGACGCGTCGCATCACGGATGCGTCGGCGCAGCCGGACCCGCACGAAGCGCTCCGACACCTGTCGAAGACCTACACCCCCGGTGACACCGACTTCGCGTGGACCAGGCTCACCTTGTGGCGTGCGCAGCTCGCCGCCGTGCTCGACCAGCCTCCATTCGAGCCGATCACGGCGATCGCGGTCGAAGGTGCGACCGACTCGCCATCGACGGTCCTGCTTGCCGCCTGGCTGCACCTGCAGCTCCAGGCTCCTGTGGACTACGACCTCGGCAACCGCGCAACCGCGTTGAGCGGCATCCACGGTGTTCGGCTGACCCGCCTGTCCGGCGTGATCGAGCTCGAGCGCGAGATTCCGGATGTCGCCAGGCTGATCCAGCCGAACCAGCCGGTTCACGACCTCGCACTCCCCCGCCGGAGCCTGCGCGAATGCCTGGCCGAAGAACTGCGTAGGCTGGACCCCGATGACCTGTACGGTGAGGTGATCACCAGGGGGCTGGCCCAGCTCGAGGGAGCAGAAGGAGTAAGCGGCACGCTATGACCAACGAACGGCGGGTGCTCGTCCACCCCGACAAGCATGCACTCGCTGCGTCGGTGGCGGCGCGGTTCCTGACCAAGATGGTCGATATTCTCGACGATCTCGAGACCGAGAGCGCGAACGTCGTGCTCACGGGTGGTTCCGTGGGAATCCTGGCCCTCGAAGCGGTGCACGCGTCTCCGGCATGTGAGAGTCTCGACTGGTCGCGCGTGCATTTCTGGTGGGGCGACGAACGCTGGGTGCCCAAGACCGACGCCGACCGGAATGAGCTCCAGGCTCGCGAAGCGCTCCTGAACCACATCCCGGTTCCCGAAGCCAACATTCACCCGTTCCCAGCCTCAGACGAGGTGGAGAGCCTGGATGACGCCGCTGGCATCTACGCCGGGGAGCTTGCCGCACACGCCCCCGAGGGGGCGCGTCAGCCCCGATTCGACATCACGTTCCTCGGGGTCGGCCCCGACGGGCATATCGCTTCGCTGTTTCCGGATGCCCCCGGTATTCGTGAAATCGAGGCGACCGTCGTGGCGGTGCGGAACTCCCCCAAGCCTCCGCCGGAGCGGTTGAGCCTCACCCGCCCGGTGCTGAACGCATCCGAGCGCATCTGGCTCGTTCTCGCCGGCGCGGACAAGGCGTCGGCCCTCGGCCTCGCGTTGGCTGGGGCGAGCTACAACGAGGTCCCGGTCGCCGGGATCAAAGGTCGCAAGCGCACGGTGTTCTTCATCGACAAGGATGCCGCTGCCGAGGTCCCCTCGGCTCTCATCGCTCCGAGCTACTGAGCTGGATCGGTTTCCGGGATCGAAATCCCACCCCCGTCCACGGGCAAACACAATGGCCCACTCGGAAGACCGAGCGGGCCATTGTGTTTTTGTGAGTTCTAGTTGGTTGCGGTGAGCTTGCCGCGGCGGGCGCGAAGCTGATTCAACGCATCCTCGAGCAACTGCTCTGCCTCGTCCTCCGTACGACGTTCCTTGACGTAGGCAAGGTGCGTCTTGTACGGCTCGAGCTTGGCAACCGACGGCGGGTTCTCCTTGTCGCGGCCGGCGGGGAGGCCGGACTGCGGGGAGTCGATGGTTTCCGGGATCTCTTCGTCCGGCAGCGTTGCCGCGAAGTGCCGGACTGTTTCGTTACCGAGCGCATCCCAGTACGAGACCGAGATCCGCTCAGCGTGGTACCCGCGATCCTGCTCCCCCATGGGGCCGGCTCCAACGCGTGAACCCCTGATTGCGCTTCCTCCTGATGCCATGAATCCTCCTATGCCCCGAACTTCGTGATCAGGCCGAGCACGACAATGCACATGATCCAGACAAGCCCCAGGATCACGGTGATGCGGTTGAGGTTGCGCTCGGCAACCCCGGATGCGCCAAGGTTCGACGTCACGCCTCCGCCGAACATATCGGAGAGGCCGCCACCGCGACCCTTGTGCAGCAAGATGAGCAGGGTCAGCAGGAGGCTTGTAATGCCCAGCAGAACCTGAAGCACAACCTGGAGAATTTGCACAAGAAACCTTTCGCGTTAGCGACCGGACAAACCGCCCGGGAAGACCACAGACCAGTATAACCTTCGGTCTACAGTCCGACGTGCTTCTGATAGCGGACGATACTCGCGAACTCGGCGAGGTCAAGACTGGCGCCGCCGACGAGGGCCCCGTCGACGTTCGGTTCGCGCATGAATCCAGCGATGTTCGCTGCCTTGACGGATCCGCCGTAGAGGATGCGCGTCTTGTCGGCGACATCCTGGCCCAGAAGCTCGACGAGCACGGCGCGCAGCTGCGCTGCGACCTGCTCGGCCTGCTCTGGCGTTGCCGCCTGGCCGGAGCCGATGGCCCATACCGGCTCATACGCCACGACGATGTCCGCCGCGGTGGTCACGTGGGCGAGCGCACCGCGCAACTGGGCGACCGGAACGGCGCTCGGGCCATGCTGTTCGAGGTCCTCTGCCGTCTCGCCGACACAGATGATGGGAATGAGGTTGTGCCGCAGCGCGGCCGCGACCTTGTCGGCAACCTGCTCATCCGTCTCCCCGTGCAGCGTGCGCCGCTCCGAGTGACCGATGATCACGTAGCTGCACTCGAGTGCATTCAGGAACGCACCGGAGATCTCGCCCGTGTACGCCCCAGAATCGTGTGCGGAGACATCCTGAGCACCGAACGCGAGCGGAAGCTTGTCGGCGGAGATGAGGGTCTGCACGCTGCGCAGGTCGGTGAACGGCGGGAACACCGAAACCTCAACGCTCGTGAAATCGTGCCCGGCGTCCTTGAGGCTCCAGGCCAGCTTCTGCACGAACGCGATCGCCTGGAGGTGGTCCAGGTTCATCTTCCAGTTGCCCGCAATGAGCGGCGTACGCCCGGGCTGTGACGTTACTGTTGCCATCCGAGGACCTCCAGGCCAGGCAGACGCTTACCCTCGAGGAATTCGAGGCTTGCCCCACCACCGGTCGAGATGTGACCGAATTGATCGTCGTGGAACCCGAGCGCGCGGACGGCCGCTGCCGAGTCTCCGCCGCCGACGACGCCGAGGCCGTCGACTTCGGTCAGCGCCTGGGCGATTGTCTTGGTTCCGGCAGCGAACGGCGCGAGCTCGAAAACACCCATCGGGCCGTTCCAGAACACCGTCCGTGCCGCGCGGATGATCGTCGCGAATGCCGCCGAGGTCTCGGGGCCGATGTCGAGACCGAGCCCGGATGCGCCCCACTCGGTGTCCTCGATGCCGTCGATCGATCGCACGACGTGCTCCGCATCCGCTCCGAACTTCGACGCCACGACAACATCCGTCGGCAGGACGATGTCGACGCCGAGTTCCTGTGCCTTAGCCAGATACCCCTTGACGGTGTCGATCTGGTCGGCCTCGAGCAGGCTCGAGCCCACCGGGTGGCCGAGCGCAGCAAGGAAGGTGAAGAGCATGCCTCCGCCGATGAGCAGGGAGTCGACCCGAGGAAGCAGATGGCCGATCACACCGAGTTTATCGGAGACCTTGGACCCGCCAAGGACGACCGCATACGGCCGCTCCGGGCTCTCGGTCAGGCGGTTGAGCACGTCCAGTTCGGTCGAGATGAGCTGGCCGGCGGCGCTCGGCAGAGCGGTCGCAAGCTCATACACACTCGCCTGCTTGCGGTGGACGACGCCGAAACCGTCGGAGACGAAGGCGTCACCGAACTCGGCCAGCTTGGCGGCGAAAGCTGTGCGCTCCGCTTCGTCCTTGCTCGTCTCGCCCGGATTGAAACGCAGGTTCTCCAGGAGCGCGACGTCTCCGTCCTCGAGCGTGGCCACCGCTTCGTGCGCGGCCGACCCGGTGGTGTCGCTGGCGAACGTGACCGGCTTGCCCAACAGCTCACTCAGCCGCTGCGCGACGGGCGCGAGGCTGTACTGCGCGTCTGGCGCGCCATCCGGCCGCCCCAGGTGGGAGATGATGACGACCCTCGCACCCTGATTGATGAGTGCGTTGAGCGTCGGCAGGGATGCCCGCACGCGCCCATCGTCCGTGATCCGACCGTCCTTGAGGGGGACATTCAGATCACAACGGACGATGACACGCCTGCCGGCGAGCGAACCCAGTGATTCGAGAGTGCGGAGCGTCATGCGTTCCTGGGGTTCTTTAGAGACGCTCTGCGACGTACTCGGTGAGGTCGACGAGACGGTTGGAGTAGCCCCACTCGTTGTCGTACCAGCTCGACAGCTTGACCTGGTCGCCGAGTACGCGCAGCAGGCCCGCGTCGAAGATCGACGAGTGCGGGTCGCTCACGATGTCGCTCGAGACGATCTCGTCCTCGGTGTACTTGAGGATGCCCTTGAGGGGACCCTCGGCAGCGGCCTTGTACGCGGCCTTGACCTCCTCGACGGTGACCGGACGGGACGCCGTGACGGTGAGGTCGGTGATCGAGCCGGTCGGGACCGGAACGCGCAGCGCGAAGCCGTCGAGCTTGCCCTTGAGCTCGGGAAGAACGAGACCGATCGCCTTGGCGGCGCCGGTCGACGTCGGGACGATGTTGATGGCGGCGGCGCGGGCACGACGAAGATCGCTGTGCGGGCCATCCTGCAGGTTCTGGTCCGCGGTGTATGCGTGAACCGTGGTCATGAGGCCACGCTCGATGCCGAACGTGTCGTTGAACACCTTGGCGAGCGGCGCGAGGCAGTTCGTGGTGCACGAGGCGTTCGAGATGATGTGGTGGTTGGCGGGGTCATAGTCCTGCTCATTGACGCCGATGACGAACGTGGCATCCTCATCGGTCGCCGGAGCGGAGATGATGACCTTCTTGGCACCGGCCTCGATGTGCTTGCGTGCGTCGGCGGCGTTGGTGAACCGGCCGGTCGACTCGACGACGATCTCCACGCCGAGGTCGCCCCAGCCGAGGTTGGCCGGGTCGCGCTCAGCGAGAACCTTGATCGGCTTGCCGTTGACGATGATGCTGTCGCCATCGAGTTCGACGGTTGCATCGAGGCGGCCGGTGATCGAGTCGTACTTCAGCAGGTGGGCGAGCGTCTTGTTGTCGGTGAGGTCGTTGACTGCCACGACCTCGAGGTCGCTGCCCTTCGCAAGCGCTGCGCGCAGGAAGTTACGACCAATGCGACCGAACCCGTTGATGCCGATCTTTACGGACACAGATGACTCCTGAAACTGATGGCGCCGAGCGGCGCATGTTGAGGGTAAGAGCGGAGTGAGGTGTCGCGGACGGTCTGCCCATCCGCGACACCAAATCCCGTTATGACAGTAGCAGCAGGCCAGAGGTCTTCGAGCGTGCAGCTTCGAAGCGCTGGTTGATGTCGGCCCAGTTAGTGATGTTCCAGAATGCCTTGACGTAATCGGCCTTCACATTGACGTAATCAAGGTAGAAGGCGTGCTCCCACATGTCGAGCAGCAGCAGCGGGATGGTGGCTGTTGCGAGGTTGCCCTGGTGGTCGTACAACTGCTCGATGATGAGCTTCTCGCCGAGCGAGTCCCACGCGAGGATCGACCAGCCAGAACCTTGGATACCGAGTGCCGAGGCGGTGAAGTGCGCACGGAACTTGTCGAAGGAGCCGAAGAACTCGTCGATCGCGGCCGCAAGCTCACCGGTCGGCTTGTCTCCGCCATCCGGCGAGAGGTTGCTCCAGAACACCGTGTGGTTGACGTGACCAGCGAGATTGAAGGAGAGGTCCTTCTGCAGCTTGTTGACGTAGGTGAGGTCGTCCTTGTCGCGGGCTTCCTCGAGCTTGACGAGGGCGGTGTTCGCACCGTCGACGTATGCCTTGTGGTGCTTGTCGTGGTGCAGCTCCATGATGCGGCCACTGATGTTCGGCTCGAGCGCCGAATAGTCATATGGAAGGTCTGCAAGCGTGTAATCAGCCATTACGTGTTTCTCCTCGTGATCTGGCCTGTCGAAGTTCTCGACCGGTTTTGAGCGACTTTTTCAGTCTAGTGACGACAACCCGCAGGCCGGTGTGAACCTTCCCAGATCGGACTCAGACTTCGTCCAGGTCTGCCGGAAGGTTCGCATCCGTGCCAGGGATGCCCAGGTCGTTGGCCTTCTTGTCCGCCATCGCGAGCAGGCGACGGATGCGACCGGCGACGGCGTCCTTCGTCATGGGCGGGTCCGCATGGTGACCGAGTTCATCCAGACTCGAGTCGCGGAAGTTCAGCCGGAGCTCCCCTGCGTAGCGCAAGTGCTTGGGCAGGTCGTCGCCCAGGATCTCGAGCGCTCGCTCGACCCGCGCACAGGCGGCAACGGCTGCCTGCGCGGAGCGACGGAGATTGGCGTCGTCGAAGTTGACGAGGCGATTCGCCGTGGCCCGCACCTCGCGGCGCTGGCGAAGCTGTTCCCAGCTTTCGACCGTGGAATGCGCTCCCATGTGCACGAGCATCGAGCTGATGGCGTCTCCGTCGCGGATGACGACGCGGTGCACCCCGCGGACCTCACGGGCCTTCGCCGCGACACCGAGCCGGCCGGCAGCGCCGACGAGTGCCATCGCGGACTCGTTGCCAGGGCAGGTCACTTCCAGGGCGGCGGAACGGCCTGGGTCGGTGAGCGAACCGTGCGCGAGGAACGCGCCTCGCCAGACGGCTGCGAGTTCCTCGAGCGAACCTGTGGTGAGCCGGTTCGGGAGGCCCCGGATCGGGCGACGGCGGGCATCCAGCAGGCCGGTCTGCCTGGCCAGGGTCTCGCCACCATCGAGCACGCGGACGAGGTACTGGCTCGCCGGGCGCAGCCCGGACCCGGAGACGACCGATACGTCGCTGCGCACCCCATACAACTCGGCGAGGTCCTTGCGCACGCGGCGCGCGAGCTCCGGAGTGTCGAGTTCACTCTCGACCGCTATCCGGCCCGAGATCATGTGCAGCCCACCGGAAAAACGCAAGATCGTTGCGAGTTCGGCCGCGCGAACCGCGGTCTTGCTGACCTCGATCTTTGCGAGTTCGCCCTTGACGTCGGCAGTGAGTGCCAATCCTTGTCCAATCTCTTTCAGGTGGTCGACCAAGCGACCCGGTGCTGCGGCCGGAGCTACTCACGGCCGAGATCGCGGTGCTTGACACTGACGGCGACCTCAGGGAACTTCTGCAGTCGCGCTGCCAGCTCTTCGGCGATGGCCACGGAGCGATGCTTTCCCCCGGTGCAGCCTATCGCGATCGTGACGTGCCGCTTGTTTTCGCGCTGATAGCCGGCCAGTACCGGTTTGAGGGTGTTCTCGTAGGCATCGATGAACTCGATCGCGCCCGGCTGTGAAAGCACATAGTCCCTGACGATGGGCTCGAGCCCGGTGTGTGCGCGCAGGTCAGGGTTCCAGAACGGGTTCGGCAGGAATCGGGCATCGGAGACGAGGTCAGCGTCGGTGGGTATGCCGTACTTGAACCCGAAACTCAGCACCGTCGCCTGTACTCCGGCCGCATCCTCCGCTGCAAAGGTCTCCGTGATCGCACTGGCCAACTGGTGGATGTTCAGGTCTGTCGTGTCGACGATGATGTCGCTGGACTCGCGGATTTCACTGAGCCGCGTCCGTTCTGCGGTGATCCCGTCGAGGATCGTGCCGCCGTCCTGCAGCGGATGTGGGCGGCGTACGGCTTCGAAGCGGCGCACGAGGGCGGCATCCGTCGCCTCAAGAAAGAGCACGCGCAACTGCGTGCCGTCGCGCAGGCTCTGGATGATGTCTTGCAAATCGGCGAAGAAGTCACGACCGCGAACGTCGACGACGGCGGCGATCTTCGGCAGTGTCGAGCCGGCGCGACTCGCGAGTTCCACGAGCGGGCGCAACATCTGGGGCGGGAGGTTATCGACGACGTACCAGTCGAGATCCTCAAGCGCATTGGCGACCGTCGATCGGCCTGCTCCGGACATTCCCGTGACGATCAGCATCTCCTGCTGTTCGTCCTCGGCGGTCATCTGGGGTGTGCCTTCACTCGGTGGCATGGTCTGTCCAGCCTAGCGACTGGCGAGACGTTCATGGATGACACCGGCCAGGGTCTGGCCCACACCCTTGACCTCCGCGATCTGGTCAGGCGATGCCTGCTTGAGCTGCGACACGGATCCGAAATGCCGCAGGAGCTCCTTGACCCGCGACGGTCCGAGACCCGGAATCTCTCCCAGGACGGAGGTGATGTCGCGCTTGCGCCTGGTGCGCTGGTACGTGATCGCGAAGCGGTGCGCCTCGTCGCGAATGCGCTGGACCAGGAAGAGAGCGTCACTGTTTCGCGGGAGGATGACCGGATAGTCGGAGTCTGGCAGCCAGATCTCCTCCAGTCGCTTGGCGATTCCGGCCAGCTGGATACCCGTGACGCCGGACTCGGCCAATGCGCGGGCGGCCGCCGCGACCTGGGGCTGCCCGCCGTCGACGATGAGCAGGTTGGGCGGGTAGGCGAATTTCGCGGCGCGCGCCGACTCGCGGCCCTCAGCCGCTGGCTCGTCGGCTGAGGCCCTGAGCCCAGGCGGTGAACCGTCAGGACCGCCCGGATCCTTCAGGTACGCCAACCGACGTGTGATGACCTGGTAGATCGATTCGGTGTCGTCGGTGGAGTTCGGAATGCTGAACCGCCGGTACTGGTCCTTGCGTGCCAGGCCGTCCTCAAACACGACCATCGAGGCAACGATGTTGGTCCCGCTCAGGTGCGAAACGTCGAAGCATTCCATCCGCAGGGGCGCCTCAGCCATGCCGAGGGCATCGCGGATGTCACCAAGCGACTTCGATCGCGCGACGAAATCCGAACTCCGCCTGGTCTTGTAGAGGACGAGCGCATTCTTCGCGTTCATCGTGACCGTTTGAGCGAGCGCCGCCTTTTCGCCGCGCTGGGCGACCCGCAGGGCAACCCTGCCCGCCTGGGCGCGACCGCGCGAATCCTCACCCTCCAGCCGCCTGGCGGTCAGCCACAGCTCGAGCTCCGGGGTGTCATCGGGCAGCACGGGAACGAGGATCTCCCTCGGCGGGGTCGAATCTTCGTACGCGTTCTCGAGCACCGTCTCGACGAGTTCCGCGAGGTCGACATCCAACTCTTTGTCCACGACCCAGCTGCGCACGCCACGGATGCGCCCACCCCGCACGATGAACTGCTGCACGGATGCTGCCAGCTCGTCATCGGCGATGCCGAAGACGTCGGCGTCGACATTGTCCGAGAGCACTACGGCGCTTTTCTCCATCGCGGCCTCGAGCGCCTGGATGCTGTCCCTGTGCCGTGCAGCCGCCTCGTAGTCCTGCACGCTCGCCGCAGCCTTCATCCGCTCGGTCAGGGCACGAATGTGGCTCGTGTCGTTGCCCGCCATGAACGAGACGAAGTCGTTGGCGACGGCGCGATGCTCCTCCTTGGTGACACGCCCGACGCACGGCGCGACGCACTTGCCGATGTCGCCGAGGAGGCACGGCCGCCCGGTGAGCTCGGCACGGCGGTAGACGCCATCCGTGCAACTGCGCATCGGGATGGCCTTGAGCATCAGGTCCATCGTGTCGCGGATCGCCCAGACCTTGGTGTACGGGCCGAAGTAGCGGGCGTCCTTGATCTGCCGATTGCGCGTGATCATGACGCGCGGAACCTCTTCGCCGAGCGTCACGGCGAGGTACGGGTAGGTCTTGTCGTCCCTGAACTGGACGTTGAACGGCGGGTTGAACTCCTTGATCCAGGTGAACTCGAGTTGCAGCGCCTCAAACTCGGTCGCGACAACGGTCCATTCGACGGATGCCGCCGTCGTCACCATCCGTCGCGTGCGTTCGTGCAGGCTCTGCAGAGGAGCGAAGTAGTTGCTCAACCTGGCCCGCAGGCTCTTCGCCTTGCCGACGTAGAGCACGCGCCCGGTCGCATCCCGGAAGCGATAGACGCCAGGCTGGACGGGTATTTCGCCGGCCTTGGGCCGGTAGCTCACTGTGTCGGCCATTTGTGGCCCCTCCGGCGCGCTAGGCGCCCTGCAGGATCTCCTTGAGGAACACGCCCGTGTGGCTCTTCTTGACCGTCGCGACGTGTTCCGGCGTACCCGTTGCGATGACCTTGCCGCCGCCCGCGCCGCCCTCCGGCCCGAGGTCGATGACCCAGTCGGCCGACTTGATGACGTCCAGATTATGTTCGATCACGACGACGGTGTTTCCCTTGTCCAGGAGTCCGTTGAGCACCAGCAGGAGCTTGCGCACGTCTTCGAAGTGTAGGCCCGTCGTCGGCTCGTCGAGCACGTAGACGCTGCGCCCGTTCGAGCGGCGCTGCAGCTCGGTCGCGAGCTTGACGCGCTGAGCCTCGCCGCCGGAAAGCGTCGTCGCGCTCTGGCCAAGGCGCACGTAGCCGAGTCCGACATCAACGAGAGTCTGCAGGTAGCGGTGAATCGCCGAGATCGGCTCGAAGAACTCGGCGGCCTCGGTGATGGGCATGTCGAGTACTTCGGCGATGTTCTTGCCCTTGTAGTGCACCGAGAGGGTGTCGCGGTTGTAGCGCGCTCCCCCGCACACCTCACAGGCGACGTAGACGTCTGGCAGGAAGTTCATCTCGATCTTGATGGTGCCGTCGCCGGAGCACGCCTCGCAGCGCCCGCCCTTGACGTTGAAGCTGAACCGGCCGGGAAGGTAGCCGCGCGCCTTGGCCTCCATGGTCTCGGAGAAGAGCGTGCGGATGCGGTCGAAGACACCCGTGTATGTCGCCGGGTTGGAGCGCGGCGTGCGGCCGATCGGCGCCTGGTCGACGTGGATCACCTTGTCGAGGTTATCGAGGCCGGTGACCTTGGCGTGCTTGCCAGGCAGCTTGCGGGCGCCGTTGAGGCGGTTCGCGAGAACGCGGTACAGGATGTCGTTCACGAGAGACGACTTGCCGGAACCGCTCACCCCGGTCACGGCGATGAACGTGCCGAGCGGGAAGTCGACCGTGACCTTCTTGAGGTTGTTGGCTTCAGCACCGACAACGGTGATCGTGCGGTCGGGATCGACGGGCCGGCGTGACGTCGGGGTCTCGATCTCCTTGCGCCCGGCGAGGTAATCCCCGGTGAGCGACTTGGTGTTCGTGAGCAGGTCGTCATAGGAGCCGGAGTGTACGACGGTGCCGCCGTTGACACCCGCACCCGGTCCGATGTCGACGACCCAGTCCGCGGTCCGGATCGTGTCCTCGTCGTGTTCGACGACGATCAACGTGTTGCCGAGGTCGCGGAGGGCGACGAGGGTCTCGATCAGTCGCCGGTTGTCCCTCTGATGCAGCCCGATGCTCGGCTCGTCGAGCACGTACAGGACTCCGGTCAGGCCGGACCCGATCTGTGTCGCCAGCCGGATCCGCTGCGCCTCACCGCCGGAAAGCGTCGCGGCGGCGCGCGCGAGGTTGAGGTAGTTCAGGCCGACCTGGATGAGGAAGTCCAGGCGCACCTTGATCTCGCGCAGTACCTGCGCGGCGATCGTCGCCTCGCGCTCGGTGAGTTCGAGCTTGCCCATGAAGGCGCGCGCATCCGTGAGGCTCAGCTCTGACGCATCCGCGATGCTCGAACCGTGCACGAGCACCGAGAGAACCTCGGGCTTCAACCGTTTGCCATCGCACACCGGGCACGGCACTTCACGGAGGTATTCCGCCCAGCGCTGGCGCTGCGTGTCGGTCTCGGCCTGCAGGTACTGCCGCTCGATATACGGGACGACGCCCTCGAAGCCGGAGGTGTAGCTCATCTCGCGGCCGTAGCGGTTCCTCCACTTGACCTTGACCTCGAAGTTGTCGCCGCGCATGACCGCGGTGCGCACCTCGGTGCGCAGCTTCTTCCACGGTGTCGTGAGTGAGAAGTCGAGATCGCGGGAGAGCCCGTCGAGGAGCTTCTCGTAGTAGTTGAACAGGCCTTTGCCCTGGGTGGTCCACGGCAGGATCACGCCTTCGGCGATGCTCATGTCGTGGTCGCCGAGCAGGAGGTCTTCGTCGACCGACATGCGCGTTCCGAGTCCGGAGCACTCCGGGCACGCACCGAACGGCGCGTTGAATGAGAAGGTACGTGGCTCGATCTCGGTGAGCTGGATGGGGTGGTTGTTGGGGCAGGAGAGTTTCTCGCTGAAGCTGCGCCAGGCCTCGGGGCCCTCGAGGTCGACGAAGTTCACCTCGACGAGTCCATCTGTCAGGCGCAGCGCGGTCTCGAGGGAGTCGGTCAGCCGGCTGAGGATGTCCGGTCCGGCGACGAGACGGTCAACGACGACGGCGATGTCGTGCTTGACCTGCTTCTTCAGGACGGGCGGCTCGCTGAGCTGGATCGGCTCGCCGTCGACCAGCGCGCGGGAGTATCCGGCGGCCGAGAGCTCCTTGAACAGGTCGACGAACTCACCCTTCTTCTGGGAGACGACGGGGCTGAGAATCTGGTAGCGCGTGCCTTCCTCGAGCTCCATCAGCTGGTCGGCGATCTGCTGCACGGTCTGCCGCTGGATCGGTTCGCCGCACACCGAACAGTGTGGAACGCCGATCCGGGCCCAGAGCAGGCGCATGTAGTCGTAGATCTCGGTGATGGTGCCAACCGTCGAGCGCGGGTTGCGGTTGGTCGACTTCTGATCGATGGATACCGCGGGGCTCAGACCCTCGATGAAGTCGACGTCTGGCCTGTCCACCTGTCCGAGGAACTGGCGGGCGTATGCGGAGAGCGACTCGACATAGCGGCGCTGGCCTTCGGCGAAGATCGTGTCGAAGGCGAGCGAGGACTTGCCGGAGCCGGAAAGGCCCGTGAACACGACGAGTGCGTCGCGTGGAATCTCGAGGTCGACATTGTGCAGGTTGTGCACGCGCGCGCCCCGGACGCTGAGGTGGGACCCGGTCACCTGGCTAATACTCACTCGATCAATTCTCCGCTATTCGTGGGGGTACGACGTACGGCGGCGGACTCCGCCGCAACCGCGCTGTGTGGTCAGCCCAGGTGGCCGGCCTTCTCCATTTGGCGGAGGTCTCGTTTGAGGTCGGACAGTTCGTCGCGCAGCCTGGCCGCGAGCTCGAACTTGAGCTCACCGGCGGCCACGAGCATCTGTTCGTTGAGGTCGAAGATGAGCGCCTCGAGCTCGTTCGCACCCGCTGCGGCGATTCCTTCGCGGCGCAGGTTCGGTGTCGGGGATTTCTTGCGGGTGTCCCGGCCTGCGAGCATCTTCGCGGTGTCCGCCCCCTCTCGAGCCAGGATGTCGGTGATGTCGGCGATCTTCTTGCGCAGCGGCGTCGGGTCGATGCCGTTCGCGGTGTTGTATGCGACCTGCTTCTCTCGGCGGCGATTGGTCTCCTCGATGGCGCGCTTCATGGAGTCGGTGAGGGTGTCGCCGTACATGTGAACCTCGCCGGACACGTTGCGCGCGGCTCGGCCGATGGTCTGGATGAGAGACGTCGACGAACGCAGGAAGCCTTCTTTATCGGCATCCAGGATCGACACCAGC
>JAUZGC010000013.1 GCA_030840105.1 Microbacteriaceae bacterium | reverse complement strand
CCGCCCGATTCGGCCAAATTAGGCGCTACGCCGACCCTCCAGCCTGAGTTAGCCACGCCGGCGAGGTGGCACGTCGGTACGCGGATGTGTCGGCCGGTCGGTGCGCAGACGAGGTCAGCCGCGCGGCCCGTCGGTACGCGGACGCTGCAGCGTGAACGACTCGAAGGCGGCGAGCTGTCCCTGCGGGCCGAGCACGTTGTAGTACGTGACGTGGAGGCTGGTCGTGCCGCCCGGCTTGGTGCCCGGGTCGACGGTGAAGGCCGCGAAGCCGTAGGAGTGGGCGGCGTCGCGCACTGCCGACCACGGCGCATCCTCCACCGTGTACACCGGCGCCCGCTTACCTGTCGTCGGATTCGGCGCGGCGACCGAGGTGATCACGCGGCAGGCCGGCGGGTTGTAGAACATCTGGTTGGACGTCACCGACGTGCCGCCCCCGCCGAGCACCATGTGAACCGTGCCCTTGGTCGTGTCGATGACATCGGTGCGGGTGTCGGCCGGGATCGGCGTCAGCGTTGCGTTCTGCTGCTGGCCACGGATCGGGTGCGACCGCTCGTAGTGGTGCTCGTGCCCGCAGACGACCAGGTCGACGCCGTACTTGTCGAACAGCGGCACCCACTCTTCACGGACACCAAGGTCCGCTCCGTTGAGTGCGCTCGCCGTGCTGATGACGACCTGGTGCATGCAGATGACGACCCAGTCGATGGTCTTGTCCGACCGGGCGGCGATCAGTTCCTGTTCGAGCCATGCCTTCTGGGCGCCCTGAGAGTACCCGTGGACATAGCTGCTGCCGCCATCCTGGAGGGCGACATCATCGTTGGCGAGGCTGATCACCCGCACCGATCCGGCCGTGAACGAGTACCAGAGTCCACGCGTCACATCGGTCTGGCCCTGCTGTGGCGGCATCGAGAAGTACGTCTGGTACGCGGCGTAGCCGATCGGGCCGTTGCCGAGTTCGTTCTCGTGGTTGCCGGCTGCGGGCATCCATGGACGATGCCTGGCGCTGCGCGAGTTGTTGTCCCAGAAGTCGGTCCAGGTGCGCACGCGGTCGTTTGCGAGGTTGGCGTAGCAGAGGTCGCCGTTGAACAGGTGGAACAGCGGCTGCACGCGCTCGACACCAGCAGGCATGTCGCCCGCGGCCGGCGAGCCGAGGTTGTCGTTGACCCACGGCGGGTTCGCGATCGTCACCCCCGCCGGCGGAACGTACTTCTTGCCCGTCGTCGGTGTGCCCTGGTCGCCGAAGCTCGTGAAGGTAAAGGCCTCACGTCCGCGCGGACCGGTGCGGAACGAACCGAACTCCGGCTGCGCCCCGTCATGGATGGCCGCATAGGCATAGTCGTGGGAGGCGTTCAGCGACGTGAGCCGGGCGTGGTACGCGTAGACGACCTCGCCGGACTTTGCGTCGGTGTAGCTGGTCTGCGCGGCATTCTGGCTGCGGCTGTAGCGACCATTCTGGTCGCCCAGCATCACCCTGGCCGCGCTCACCGGCTGCAGCGTGTGCCACGACACGACGACTTCGCTGGATGCATCCGCACCGAATTGCAGGTGCAGACCGTTCACAACCGGCGTGGTGACTGGGTCCCCAACCGTCGGCACGGTCGCGGTGGTGGCGCCTGCCCTGACGCTCGCCGTGGCCGCACTCGCGGTGTCCGCACCCCCCAGCAGCGGCGCCAGCACCGCACCGGCGACACCGGCCGCCGTCAGGAAGTTCCGGCGCGAAAAGCCGGACTGGAAGATCTCTTCGTCATTGTTCTGCTGTTCATCGCTCACACGAGCACACTGCTGTGGCACAGGAAACCAGCGACGACCGTCCGGTTAATGATGAGGGAACGTTGGGCCACAAATGGGTGGCACCCGGGCGGGGGGCATGAACCGGCCTGCCGCGACCGGTCTGCAGACTTTCGGATGTCGCCAGGGTCGCCGTTTCCGCCTGGGAGACGCGGCATGCCGAAAGTTGAACGCACGGGACGATATCGTCAGGAAAGGTCGAGTTCCGAGGCGATCTGGCCCAAGGCGTTGAGGTGGTCTTCGACCGACTCGAAACCCGCTCTCATGGTGTTGATCGCAAGATGGCTAGCGCCAGCAACCGACCAGCTTTCGACGATCGCGATGTTGTCGCTGAGCTCGGGTCGCCATTTCATTCGACCTTCCATCAGGATCTCAGAGGGATCGCGACCGGCACCGATTGCCGCTGACTCAACGATTGCCAGCGCCGCGTCGAGTTCGGGGCCGGGCTCCATCTCGGGGAACCATCCGTCACCCAGGCGCCCCGCGCGGCGAAAGGCCGGCGGTGAATGGGCGCCAAACCAGATCGGGATGGGTCGCTGGACCGGTAGTGGCGAAAGGCCCGCGCCAGAGACATGCTCGTAGTCCCCGGAGAAAGACACGCTCTGTTCAGTCCAGAGCTTCCGGAGAAGCACCACCTGCTCGTCGAGGCGCTTGCCGCGGTTTGAGAAGTTCATGCCGAGGGCGTGATATTCGACCTCGTTCCATCCGACGGCGACACCTAGCCGAAACCGTCCTTCGGTGAGAAGGTCGATCTCAGTGGCCTGTTTGGCGATCAGGACCGTCTGTCTTTGGGGTGCAACGAGCACTGCAGTCGCGAGTTCCAAG
>JAUZGC010000265.1 GCA_030840105.1 Microbacteriaceae bacterium | reverse complement strand
CGCGCTTGAGCACGATCACCAGCCGCTGGCCCGTGCGACCACTCGTTTCGTCACGGATGTCGGCGATACCGCCGATCTTGCCGTCCTTGACCAGATCGGCGATCTTGATCGCAAGGTTGTCCGGGTTGACCTGGTACGGAAGCTCGGTGACCACGAGGCACGTGCGGCCCTGGATCTCGTCGATCGTGACGACGGCGCGCATGGTGATCGAACCGCGTCCCGTGCGGTAGGCATCCTGAATGCCCTTGATGCCCAGGATCTGGGCGCCCGTGGGGAAGTCGGGTCCCTTGATGCGCTGGATCAGCGCTTCGAGCAGTTCCTCACGCGTCGCCTCGGGATTGGCCAGCGCCCAGAGTGCGCCCTCGGACACTTCGCGCAGGTTGTGCGGCGGGATGTTCGTAGCCATACCGACCGCGATACCAACCGAGCCGTTGACCAGCAGGTTGGGGAACCGGCTGGGCAGGACGACGGGCTCACGGGTGCGGCCGTCGTAGTTGTCCTGGAAGTCGACGGTCTCCTCGTCGATGTCGCGCACCATTTCGAGCGCAAGCGGAGCCATCTTGGTCTCGGTGTATCGCGGTGCTGCAGCGCCGTCGTTTCCCGGTGACCCGAAGTTCCCCTGCCCGAGAGCGAGCGGGTAGCGCAGGCTCCAAGGCTGAACGAGACGCACCAGCGCGTCGTAGATCGGGGCGTCACCGTGCGGGTGGAACTGCCCCATGACGTCGCCAACAACGCGCGCGCACTTGGAGAAGGCCTTGTCCGGGCGGTAGCCGCCGTCGAACATGGCATACACGACACGACGGTGCACGGGCTTGAGGCCATCGCGCACCTCGGGGAGCGCACGACCCACGATCACGCTCATCGCGTAGTCGAGGTACGAGCGTTGCATCTCCGACTGCAGGTCGACCTGGTCGATCCTGCCGTGTACGCCATAGTCCGTCGTGTCGACCACCGTGTCGTCCGACACGAAATCGTCGCTGCCTGGAGTCATGTCATCAGATGTCAAGGAAACGTACGTCCTTTGCGTTCTTCTGGATAAAGTTGCGGCGCGACTCGACGTCTTCGCCCATCAGCGTGGCGAAGATCTCGTCGGCGGCGGCCGCGTCGTCGAGCGTCACCTGCAGGAGCGTGCGCGTCTCGGGGCTCATCGTGGTCTCCCACAGCTCCTTGTAGTCCATCTCGCCAAGGCCCTTATAGCGCTGCACGCCGTTGTCCTTGGGGATGCGCTTGCCGGATGCCGCGCCATCGGCGAGAAGCGCGTCGCGTTCCCGGTCGCTGTACACGTACTGGTGCTCGGCGTTCGACCACTTGAGCCGGTAGAGCGGCGGCTGTGCGAGGTACACGTAGCCGAGCTCGATCAGCGGGCGCATGTATCGGAAAAGCAGCGTCAGCAGCAGGGTGGTGATGTGCTGCCCGTCGACGTCGGCATCCGCCATCAGCACGATCTTGTGATACCGAGCCTTCTCCGGATTGAAATCCTCGCCGATGCCGGCGCCGAACGCCGTGATCATCGCCTGCACCTCGTTGTTTGCGAGCGCGCGGTCGAGTCGTGCCTTTTCGACGTTCAGGATCTTGCCGCGAAGCGGGAGGATGGCCTGGGTCTCCGGGTTGCGGCCCTGCACGGCGGAACCACCGGCCGAGTCACCCTCAACGAGGAAGATCTCGGAGACAGACGGGTCCTTCGACTGGCAGTCCTTGAGCTTGCCGGGCATCCCGCCGCCCTCGAGCAAGCCCTTGCGGCGTGCGGTCTCGCGCGCCTTGCGCGCGGCGAGGCGTGCGGTCGCGGCCTGCAGCGCCTTACGGATGATCTCCCTGGCCTGGTTCGGGTTGCGGTCGAACCAGTCGCCGAGTTGGTCTCCGACGACCTTCTGCACGAACGCCTTGGCCTCTGTGTTGCCCAGCTTGGTCTTGGTCTGGCCTTCGAACTGCGGTTCGGAGAGCTTGACCGAGATGACCGCCGTCAGGCCTTCACGCACGTCATCGCCCGAGAGGTTGTCATCCTTCTCTTTCAGGATGCTCTTCTCGCGCGCGTACTTGTTGACGAGCGTCGTGAGCGCGGCGCGGAAACCCTCCTCGTGGGTTCCACCCTCATGCGTGTTGATCGTATTGGCGTACGTGAAGACGCTCTCGTTGTAGCCCGTGGTCCACTGCATTGCGACCTCGAGCGCGATCTTGCGTTCCGTGTCCTCCAACTCGAAGGAGATGATCTCGTCATTGACGAGCTCGGCCTTCTTCGCGGTGTTGAGGTAGTGCACGTAATCGGTGAGGCCCTGCTCGTAGAGGTAGACATCCGACTGGGCGTCTTCGTCGTCCTCGCGCACGCGCTCATCCGTCAGCGCGATCCGCAGACCCTTGTTGAGGAATGCCATCTGCTGGAATCGGATACGAAGCGTCTCGTAGTCGAACTCGATGGTCTCGAATGTCTCTGCACTCGGCCAGAACGTGATGGTCGTACCCGACTCATCCGATGGCTCGCCCTTTTCGAGGGGAGCCTGCGGAACGCCGTCACGGTAGCTTTGCCGCCAGACGAATCCCTGCCGGCGCACCTCGACGTCGAGGCGGCTCGAGAGAGCGTTCACGACGGAGCTTCCGACACCGTGCAGACCACCGGAGACCGCATACCCGCCACCGCCGAACTTGCCACCCGCGTGCAGGATCGTCAGAACGACTTCAACGGTCGACTTATTCTCGACGGGGTGGATATCGACAGGGATGCCACGCCCGTTGTCGACGACGCGCACACTGCCATCCGCCTGGATGGTGATCTCGATGTTGTCGGCGTGGCCGGCGAGTGCCTCATCCACCGAGTTATCCACAATTTCGTAGACTAAATGGTGGAGGCCACGGGGGCCGGTGGAGCCAATGTACATTCCGGGGCGTTTGCGGACGGCTTCGAGACCCTCGAGAACTTGAATGTCGCTTGCACCGTAGTCGTTTTCCGCCTCGGTTTTGCTTGGATCCATCGTCATATGAAATTAGGCTCCTGACCGCACTCAGTGTGACCTCAGAATTCTACCAAGGGCGAGGCCGGTGAAAGGCCAGAATCGCCCGTCTGAGACGTTTATTTTAGTCGGTTGACCTCTTTTGCGTTGTCAACCATAGGTATCGCGCGGGCCACGCCCTGGAATTGATCTGGGACCTCTTTTCCACGAAGGGGCGTCAGGGCCTTGAAAACGGATTGACTGGATGCCGGCGTCGGGGAACCGTGTCGCGATGTGTTTGAGGAGTTCGGTGCGCATGATGCGCAGTTGGGTCGCCCAGGCTGTCGACTCGCAGAGCACCACGAGTACGCCATCCGTGATTCCCGCTGGCGACGAGTGTCTCGCCGTATCCTCGCCCGCGAGCTCCGACCAGCTGGCGAGGAGCTCGGATTGTGCGAGCGGCGAGCTCCAGCCGAGTTCGGTCGTCAACGCTTCGACGATGTTGCCGAGACCACGCGGATCGCGGCCGACCCCGTACGGAACCGTGGAGGAATCGTCTTCCTTACCTCGCTTGCGTCCGCGCGGCGCATGGTGCACCTGCCCACCGAAGAGTTGCTTGAAGCGCAGATAGACGGCGGATGCCTCATTACCCGCCCCGGGTGGAGACTGCTCAACCATCGACGACCGCGCCGGCTTCGATGCGAACGGTGTGCGCCGTCAACTCATCGGGAACGTCGTCGAGCACCGCCGCCGTGATCAACACCTGCTCATAGTCATGCACGGCCGCCGCCAGCATCCGGCGTCTGGACTGGTCGAGCTCCGCAAATACGTCATCCAAGATGAGAACAGGATCCCCCGTCGACGAATCACGCCGCAAGAGTTCGGCGGATGCCAGTTTCAAGGCGAGGGCGAATGACCAGGATTCACCGTGGCTCGCGTATCCCTTCGCCGGCAGCGCGTTCAGTTCGAACAGGACGTCGTCGCGATGCGGACCAGCGAGGGTCATGCCGCGATCCAGTTCTTTCCGCCGAAGGCGGGCGAGCGCCTCACGAAATCCGCTGCCCGTTGAGCCTCCACTGCTGGTTGAGCCCGGCGAAACTCCGGTGCCTGTCGAAACCCCGCCGTCCTCAGCATCCGCCCCCAAAATACTGAGTTGCGGATGCAAACGTGGCGCGTGGTCCTCGCCGGCCACCGAACGATAGGCGCGGGTGAGCGGTTCACTCAGACGAGCGATCAGGTCGAGTCGGGCGTCGATGATTTCCGACCCCAGGGCGACCAGCCGATCATCCCAGATCTCAAGAGTCGAAAGCTGGCCGGCCTTCACGCCCGATGCCCGCGCGGATTTCAGGAGGGAGTTGCGCTGCTTGAGCACGCGGTCGTAATCCGCCAGGACTCCTGCCAGTCGAGGCGTCCGCTGCACGAGCAGCTGATCGAGGAAGCGGCGGCGCACGCCGGGCTCACCGCGAACGAGCGCGAGGTCCTCCGGCGCAAACAGCACGCTTGAAAAATACCGCGGAAGGTCCCGCGGCTTCACGACCGAGCGGTTGATCTGCGCGCGGTTAGGGGTCGACCGGTTGAGTTGCACCTCGATGAGCAGCTCACGACCCGCATGCTCGACGCGGGCACGGATGATTGCGGCATCCGCGCCCTGGCGAATCATGGCCTGGTCGCTCGAGACCCGATGGGAGCCGAGCGTGCTCAGGTAGCCGAGCGACTCGACCAGGTTCGTTTTGCCCTGGCCATTTCGCCCAACGAACAGGTTAGGTCCCGCAGCGAGCGGGACCTCCGCGCCGGCATAGTTGCGGAAGTTCGTCAGGGAAAGGTGGGCGACGCGCACAAGGCGTCAGTCCACGGCCTTGACCGCGTGACCACCGAACTGGTTCCTCAGCGCGGCAACGGCCTTCATCGCGGGTGAATCCTTCTGCCGTGAAACGAACCGGGCAAAGATCGAGGCGCTGATGGTCGGAACGGGAACGGCGTTGTTGAGTGCCTCCTCGATCGTCCAACGGCCCTCGCCGGAATCCTGAACGAATCCTTCGATGTGCTCAAACTCCGGGTCCTGCTCGAGCGCACGCACGAGAAGTTCGAGTAGCCAGGACCGCACGACGGTTCCGCGCTGCCATGCCTTGAAGGTGCCCGTGACGTCATTGATGATGTCCTTGCGCGTGTCAAGAAGTTCGTATCCCTCGGCATACGCCTGCATGAGCGCATATTCGATGCCGTTGTGCACCATCTTCGCGTAGTGCCCGGCGCCGATTTCTCCGACGTGCACGAATCCCTCTTCGCGCGGACCCTCGGGCCGAAGTGCGTCGAAGACCGGCATGACGCGCTCGACCTGGGCGGCGCTTCCGCCGACCATGAGGCCGTAGCCGTTGTCGAGCCCCCACACGCCGCCGGAAACTCCGGCATCGATGTAGTCGATTCCTTTGGGCTCGAGCTGGGCGGCGTGCTTGAAGTCATCCGTGAAGCGCGAGTTTCCGCCATCGATGATCAGGTCGCCCTTTTCGAGGAGTCCCTCGAGATCGGTAACGACAGCATCCGTGATCGCACCGGCCGGAACCATGATCCAAATGACGCGTGGCGTCGGAAGCGCCTGGGCGAGTTCGGCGAGGGTGGCGACATCCGACAGCTCTGGATTCGTGTCGTAGCCGGTGACCTCGATGCCATTTCGCTCAAGGCGGGCCCGCATGTTGTTGCCCATTTTTCCGAGACCGACAAGACCGATGTGCATAGCTGTCCTTCTGGTGTTGATTGCGGAACGCTACCTGAGCAGCAGGTTGGGCTGCAGGAGGTATTTGTAGTTGTCTGATCCAGCCTGGTCTTTGCTCGACTGGCTGGTGATCAGTACAGGACCAGGCTTGTTGGGGTTTTCGGTCTTCGTGAACGAGATGCGCACGAATTCCGAACGCACCGCGCTGAGACCATCGAGGAGGAACTGTGGTTTGAGTGAGACCACGGTGTCCTCGCCGGTGAGAAGCGCATCGATACTTTCGGATGCCTGCGCTTGCTCTGAACCGATCGCTTCGAGAGTAAGCCCATCGATCGTGAATGTGAAACGGAGTGCCGCTTCACGCTCCAGGACAAGGGACACACGACGGGTCGCCTCGATCAGGTCATTGGTGTTGATGACCGCGTAATTGCTGACCGTCTCGGGAAACAGCCGGCGAACAGGAGGGAAATTGCCCTTGATCAGGAGTGAAGTGACGGTCCGTTTGTTCGCCGTGAAAGCGATGAGTTCGCGGTCATCCTTGTTCATGATCGAGACAGCGATCGTTCCGCTGTGTCCAAGGACCTTGCCGATTTCCTGCAGCGTGCGTGCAGGAACGAGCGCGGTGACCGGCTCGCCGCCACTCGCACCGCCATCCCAGTCGATCTCACGAACAGCGACGCGATACCGGTCGGTCGCGACGAGGCCGAGCGTGTTGTCACTCACTTCGAGCTGGACTCCCGTGATGACCGGTGTGACGTCGTCACGGGAGGCTGCAACGCCAACCTGGGCGACCGCGGTCGCAAATTCCTCGGCAGGTACTAATCCGGATTGACCGGTGATCTGCGGAATACTCGGATATTCCTCAACAGGCATAGAAAGCAACGTGAAATTGGCAGATCCGCACCGAACGACGATCTTTGTCTCTTCAGTTGAGAACTGGACGGGCGCGTTTGGGAGCTTGCTGGCGATTTCGGCGAGGAGCCGGCCGGACACAAGGATCTTGCCAGGCTCTTCGACGTCAGCAGCGATCTCCGTCTGCGCTGAAACCTCGTAATCGAATGACGAGAGAATGAGTCCGGTTTCGGTTGTCTCAATCAGGATTCCACTCAAAATGGGCAGGGTGGTTCGCTGCGGGAGAAGCTTTACGGCAAATGAAACTGCTTCGCTGAAAACATCCCGATTGGCCTGAAACCGCACGAAGTCACCCCTTTCGCTGGGAGGAAATTGGATCGTGACCATGCTAGTGCCTGCGTCCAACCACGAAAGTGACCGCCGGCGCGGGTCAAGGTTGTCGAATTTCCGGTAGAGATTAATTAACAGTTAATGGTGTTAACCGATGTGGAATCTGTGGATAACTCGGCTGAAGTCAACGAATATCTGGGAACTACACGGTTGTGACTTGTTGACGACTTGTGTTGGGATTCGTCGTGGCAGCTGCTGGATCACGGGGTTGCGGACTGACAACTCACAAGTTTTCGTCATTCGTCAACACGAATTGCAACCTTAATCGATTGCTTTCCACAAGTTATCCACAGTGTGGAGTAACTGCTTAAGGGACGCGTGAAGTGCGCCTCTTATTGAGGACATAGCCGATGGCGACGCTGCCAGCGACGGCGAGTATCATGGGCACCAGCATTGACGGTCCCTCGTTGGTGAACTCGATGACAAGGACGAGCGCGGTCAGTGGAGCCCGCATCGATGCTGCGAGGAAAGCCGCAGCCCCGATCAGAGCGAACGCTGCGAGAGGAACTCCTGGCCACAGAGCGCTCCATGCGGCTCCAGCAAGCACGCCGGCTGCAGCCCCGATTGCCAGGGAGGGTGTCAGGGTTCCACCGGCTGCGCCACTGCCAATCGAGCCGGCTGTTGCAAGGACTTTGCAGATGAGAAGTGCGGCCATCAGCGTCACGGGAACGCCTACGCCGAATGCGATCTGGCCGAGCGACCAACCATTTCCGAGGATCGCCGGAAACGCGAGAGAGAGCACCCCGACGGCCGCGAAGGTCGCGGGCATCACGATCAGAATGCCCCATGACTTTGGCCGATGCGCTTGGGCGAACTGCGTGAGCCGCACGAACCCGATTGCGGCGAAACCCATTATCGGTCCGGCGACGATCGACCATACGACCATGGATGGTGTCAATGTGAACTGCGGTATCGAATAGAGCGCAGTCGTAGGTACGACGAGGTGGCCAATGATGGTTGCGATTGATGCCGTCGCGAGTGCCGGAAGCACCGTCGCGAAACTAATCTCGGCAAGGAGGATTTCCACTGTGAAGATCGCGCCGCCGAGCGGTACCCCATAGACCGCGGCGAGGCCTGCTCCTGCCCCACATGCGACAAGGATTCGTCGCTCACGAGGGCTAACGCCGGCCCTATCGCTCAGCCAGGCCGAGACGAAGGCTCCCAGCTCGCGCGGTGCCACCTCACGGCCGATAGACGCCCCCAGACCGACGATGACAACCTGCAGGGTTGCGTTGATCAGGGTCACTGCCGGCGGCATTCGTTTCCCGCCGACGCTCTGCTCCACCGAGACGACCGCGCGCCCCCACCTGCGCAGGGCCCACCACCCCACCGCACCGATGAGGCCGGCGATGCTCAACGCGATGACCCGGGTGAGAGGTGGCGCATCGAGCAGCTCGACGAGGAACGTGCGATTCGCGTTGCCGTAGGCGAGTTGCTCGACAAGATGCAGGCACACGACGACCAGGAGGCCGCCAAGGCCGGCACCGATCCCAACCAAGAGCGTCACGACCGTCAACCGGATGAGCCAGCGTGGAGTCGTGGATGATTTCAGGCCGCGATCGACCTTGTCTTGCGAGATTAACACGTAGCGGTTGTTAGCCCTTGTTGTAGCGGTGATTCTGCTTGATCCGGCTCGTCAGCTCGGTCACCTGGTTATAGATCGACCGTCGCTCTTTCATGAGCTCGCTGATCTTCTTGTTGGCGTACATGACCGTCGTGTGATCCCGGTTGCCGAAGAGTTGGCCGATCTTCGGGAGGGAGAGGTTGGTCAGCTCACGACACAGATACATTGCGATCTGCCTGGCGGTGGCAACAGCTTGTGAACGTGATGAGCCATAGAGGTCATCCACCGTGAGTTTGAAGTAGTCGGCCGTGTTCGTGATGATGTCGACCGGCGCGATCACATTGTCGTCATCGAGAGTGATCAGATCTTTGAGCACGGTCTGGACAAGGTTCATGTCGACGGGTGTGCGGTTGAGGCTCGCGAACGCCGTGACGCGAATCAGCGTGCCCTCCAGCTCGCGGATGTTGCTTGAGACTTTTGACGCCATGAATTCGAGGATGTCGTCCGGAACCTGGATCTTCTCGCTCTGCGCCTTCTTGCGCAGGATGGCGATGCGAGTCTCGAGGTCGGGCGCCTGGACATCCGTGATGAGACCCCACTCGAAGCGTGATCGCATCCGATCTTCGAAGCCGGTCAGGTGCTTGGGCGGCAGGTCGCTGGTGATGACCACCTGCTTGTTGTGGTCGTGCAGCGTGTTGAACGTGTGGAAGAACGCCTCCTGCGTTTCGACAGCACGCTGAAGAAACTGGATGTCGTCGATGAGCAGGATGTCGATGTTTCGGTAGCGGGCCTGAAACGAGGAGCCCCTGTTGTTGGCGATCGAGTTGATGAAGTCGTTCGTGAATTCTTCCGAACTCACATATCTGACTCGGATGCCGGGATACAGGCTCATCGCGTAGTGACCGATGGCGTGCAGAAGGTGCGTTTTGCCCAATCCGGAGTCGCCGTAGATGAAGAGCGGGTTGTAGGCCTTGGCTGGCGCTTCCGCGACCGCGACCGCTGCGGCGTGAGCGAATCGGTTGGATTGGCCGATGACGAAGTTATCGAAGCTGTACTTCGGATTGAGCCTGGTGTCGTTGTGACGCGAGGGGGCGGCGATCTCGGTTACCGGCGTCGCAGGAGCTGCCGGTGCTTCGATGTACTGCGGTTCGGCTGGCTCCGGCAGAGCGCGAATCGTCTCCTGTGCAATCTCGGGGTTCACCACGATCGCGAACGTGGAGACCGCAAGTGAATCGTCGAGCCCGCTGATGGCCTTGAGGAGCGGGACGCGGCTGCGTTGCTCGATCATGCCGCGGGTGAACTCGTTGGGGACCTCTAGATAGAAGGTTCCGGCCATGATGCCCTTGGGCTCGACCAGGCTGAGGAAGCCGTACAGCTGCGGCGTGATGAGCTCATCGGTCTCCAGAGAACCAAGAATTCTTCGCCACGCATTGGAAATGGACTCGTCGCCGTCGGCCATCGTTCCTCTATATTCGTCTCTCGAGGGTCCCGCCAAGCGAACCCGATCCACGCCGTTGTGGGTTCTTTTCAAACCGGAAACGTGTCGTTATCCGGAAGGTATTCACAGAGTTATCCACCGGTATGTGTCAAATACCGTAGTGATTTCCGGCCACCTGTGGCTAAGGCTGGGGATAACTTTCGTCTCACGCTAACCAATGTGAGTCGTCGCGATCAAATCTGTCTGAAAGAATTCTTCGGCGCGCCATCGACAGAGTGACGCGTGAAGTTGGGCATAATCAATGTTTTGCCTCGATTGGGTTTGACCTTCCACAACCAAGGCCGTAGTTTTAATCAGTTGACTTCAGCCATTGAGGCTGCCCAAAAACTTTCACGCCCCTCCGCGCTGGCTATTCGTTCAGTGCAGGCGTGTAAAGAATCAGACTCCGGAGATTGATATGAGCAAGAGAACGTTCCAGCCGAACAACCGCAAGCGTGCCAAGGTGCATGGCTTCCGTCTTCGCATGCGCACCCGCGCCGGTCGCGCCATCCTGGCCGCTCGTCGTCGCAAGGGTCGCACCGAACTCTCCGCATAGCCGAGCCGGTGCTTGCCAAAGCCAACCGCATCACACGGGGGGCGGATTACAAGTCAGTTGTTCGTCGTGGCGCTCGCTTCACCGCGCCGAACACCGTGACGTATGTTCGCAAGAATCCGGAAGCATCCGGGGTTCGTTTTGGCTTCATCGTTGGCAAAACCGTGGGTATTGCGAACCGGCGTAACCGGGTGCGCCGTCGCCTCAAGGCCGCATGTTTTGACCTGCTCCCTGCGGTGAGCCCGGGAATCGACATTGTGGTCAGGGCTTTGCCGGTTTCAGCGGATGCAGGGTGGGTTACCCTGCATGAAGAGATATCTCGAGCCGTCAGCAAAGGCAACGCCCGATCATGAACACCGCCGTCACAGCAGTGCTCTTGTTGCCGCGGAATGCCGCGGTTCTGGCGCTGCGCGGCTACCGGGCGGTAATCTCCCCGCTTTATGGTGACGTGTGTCGGTACTACCCGTCATGTTCCGCCTACGCCCTCGGGGCCATTCAGGAACATGGTGTGGTCGTCGGCTCGGCTCTCGCCGCGCGAAGGATTGCCCGGTGTCATCCCTGGGCCGAGGGTGGAATCGATGAGGTTCCACATAAGAAGACGAGGCGTTACCGCGTAACGTCATTTGGTTTTGTCGTAGCGAGTGGCCACGGAAAGGGCTGATCCGAAGTATGCCGGACATTATTGGGACCGTACTCTGGCCCATCAAGTGGGTCATTGAGCTGATCCTTGTCGCGTTCCATTCGCTGTTCACCGCGATCGGAATGAATCCGTCCGACGGGCTCACCTGGGTGCTCTCCATCGTGGGGCTCACGGTTGTTGTGCGCGCCGCGCTGATCCCGATTTTCGTCCGCCAGATCAAGAACCAGCGACGGATGCTCGAGGTCGCGCCGCAGCTGAAGAAGATCCAGGACAAGTACAAAGGCAAGAAAGACCAGTTCTCCCGTGAAGCGATGTCGCGCGAGACCATGGAGCTCTACAAGAAGACGGGTACCAACCCGTTGAGTTCCTGCTTGCCGTTGCTGCTGCAGATGCCCATCTTCTTTGGCCTCTTCCAGACTCTCGAGGCCGCCGCGAAGTCGCAGGCCGGCGTCGGCCCGATGAGCGCCCAGCTCGGAGCGCAGTTCGGGCACGCAAAGCTCTTCGGCGTCGCGCAGCTGAGCCAGAGTTTTTCTGGCGCGTTGAACGCGCATCCGCAGCAGGTCGCAGTGATGGTGATCGCGGCCGTGATGGTTGTGCTCATGACCGGCTCGCAGTTCTTCACGCAGCTACAGATCGTGTCGAAGAACATGTCGGCAGAGACCAAGGCGAGCCCGCAGTTCAAGCAGCAGCGAATCCTGCTGTACCTGCTCCCCTTCGTGTTCCTGTTCTCCGGCTTCGCATTCCCGCTGGGCGTCATGTTCTACTGGCTGACCTCGAACATCTGGACCATGGTGCAGCAGTTCGTCGTGATCCGGAACATGCCGACGCCTGGCAGTGAGGCAGCGAAAGCGCGTGAGGCGCGGCTTGCCAGGAAGGGCAAGCTCGTCAACGAGGAGGGCGCCGTGATCCTCTCGGTCGAGGAGCCCAAGAAGACGCAGCGCGAGCAGCCGGTCGGCAAGAACCGCGCAAAGAAGCAGTCCGGCGGAAAGAAGTAGGAGAAACCATGACCGACATCCAGCACACCGACGCAGAGTTCGTTGCTGAGACCAGCGCCGCTTCCGCGCCGGGTGAAGAGGCCGTGAACGAGTCCTTGACTGGGACTGGGACTGCGACCAGCTTCGCGGCGGGTGAACCGACCGCAGCAGAGCTCGAGGATGAGGGCGACATCGCGGCCGACTATATCGAGGAGTTCCTCGACATCTGCGATATCGATGGCGACATCGACATCGCCACTCGTAACGGGCGTGCGTATCTCTCCGTGCACGCATCCGAAGACGCCAACCTGCGCCTGCTCTCGAAGCCGGACACGGTCAACGCCCTTCAGGAACTGACCCGGCTCGCAGTGCAGAGCAAGACCGGCGGGCTATCCCGGCTCATTCTCGACATCGGCGGATCGCGCGAGGCGCGTCAGGGCGAGTTGGCGACACTCGTCGACCGGGCGATCGCGCGGATTGAAGAAGGCGCAGCACAGGCCGCACTCCCCCCGATGTCGTCCTACGAGCGCAAGCTCGTCCACGACATCGTCGCCGAGCGCGGCTACGTCTCCAACTCGGAAGGTGAAGGGCGTGACCGCCACACGGTCATCACGCCCGGCGCGTAGTTTCACGTGAAACATTGACGTCCTCAGTCGAGACGGAGCCCGCTGCCGCGGCCTCACTTTTCGGTGCACAGCTGGAGCTCGCGCGCCGTTTCACCGCCAATCTCGCTGAGCAGGGCGAAGAGCGAGGTCTGATCGGACCTCTCGAACTCCCCCGGCTCTGGACCAGGCACATCCTGAACTGTGCGATCGTCGCACCACTTCTCCGGCCTGGAGTTGTCGGCGATGTCGGGAGCGGCGCGGGGCTGCCGGGGCTGGTGCTCGCGATAGCCCGACCGGATGTGTCCTTTGTCCTGATCGAACCGATGGAGCGCCGCGTTGCCTGGCTGACCGAGCAGGTCGATGACCTTGGGCTGGCAAACGTGACCGTCGCACGCGATCGTGCGGAAGACGCCCGCCTCGCAGCGCCACTCGATCAAGTGACCGCGCGCGCAGTGAGTGCATTTCGCAAGCTCATCCCTCTCACCGCTCCCCTGCTGCGCTCGGGTGGCGAGCTCGTCCTCATGAAGGGCGCCGGCGCGGCCGCGGAGGTTGACGCGGCGGTTAAGGAGATCCGTAAATTCCGGCTCCGAGATGTGGAAGTTCTCACGCTGGGGACCGGCGTGCTCGATGAGGTCACCCGGGTCATTCGGGCTACAGTGGATTGACCGCTCGAGGCTTGTCAGCATCGAGCACATACTCACCAGGAGAACCCCCGAATCTTCGGGAGACACCGATCCGGGGCGACGCGCACCGGGAATAGAGCGACAAGGTTTCACGTGAAACATCCTGATCAGGACGGCAAGGTCGAGACGACCTCTACTCCCTTTGACGGATCGACTCCGCTGGCCCGAGAACTCGCAGATATGACTCGCCGTCGGCAGGTGCTCGCTGAGATGAAGCTTCCCCTTCCTTCGCGCACCCGGATCTTCACGATCTCAAACCAAAAGGGCGGGGTCGGCAAGACCACGACGGTCGTGAACCTCTCTGCGGCTCTCGCCCGTTCGGGTTCTCGCGTGCTTGTGATCGATCTCGATCCGCAGGGGAACGCATCCACTGCCCTGGGTGTCGAACACCGCGAGGGAACGCCGAGTGTGTACGACGTCATCGTGAACGACGTCGAGATGATCGAGGTGATGCAGAAGAGCCCGGAGTTCGAGGGTCTGTACTGCATTCCGGCGACGATCGACCTGGCCGGCGCCGAGATCGAGCTCGTCTCGATGGTCGCTCGTGAGCAGCGGCTCGGGCGCGCACTTGCATCCTGCCTTGATGAGGTCGACGAGTCGTTCGACTACGTGCTCATCGATTGCCCGCCATCGCTCGGGCTGCTCACGATCAACGCATTCGTGGCCGCGACCGAGGTGTTGATTCCGATCCAGTGCGAGTACTACGCGCTGGAGGGGCTGAGTCAGTTGCTCAAGAACATCAAGATGATCGAGAAGCACCTCAACCCCAAGCTCGCGGTCTCGACGATCTTGCTCACAATGTACGACTCGCGAACGAATCTTGCCCACCAGGTGGCGCAGGATGTTCGCGAACACTTCCCCAAGGAAGTCCTCGATACCATCATTCCTCGCTCTGTGCGCATCTCGGAGGCCCCGAGCTACGGCCAGAGCGTGATCAGTTACGACCCCCACTCGTCTGGTTCGCTCTCCTATCTGGAGGCGGCAGCCGAGATCTCGCGAAGAGGAGCACCACGCTAATGGCAGCCAAACGCACCGGATTGGGCCGTGGAATCGGCGCCCTCATCCCTACGTCGGATGCTGCAGCGCGCCCGGTCGACGTTTTCTTTCCTGAGCGTGACACTTCTGAGCGCAACGCGGTCATCACCGACCTCGTCGCGGTTCCCGGCGCTCGCCTGGCAAACCTCTCCCCCTACGACATCGTCCCGAACGCGCAGCAGCCGCGCACCGAGTTCGATCGCGAATTGCTCGATGAGCTGGTGGCGAGCATCCGCGAGGTCGGTGTGCTGCAGCCGATCGTGGTTCGCACGATCGCCGGCGAGAAAGACAAGTACGAGCTCATCATGGGTGAGCGTCGCCTGCGGGCGACCAAGGAAGCCGGGCTGGCTACGATTCCCGCGGTCATCAAGGACACGGCAGACGACGCGATGCTTCGCGATGCACTTTTGGAGAACCTGCACCGCGCGCAGCTGAACCCGCTGGAGGAGGCATCCGCTTACCAGCAGCTGCTCGCCGACTTTGGCATCACGCAGGAGGAGCTTGCTGGGCGGATCGGGCGGTCGCGTCCGCAGATCACCAACACTCTGCGCTTGCTCAAGCTGCCCGCTGCCGTGCAACAGCGTGTCGCCGCGGGGGTTTTGAGTGCGGGACACGCTCGCGCCATCCTGTCGGTCGCCGACGTCGATGCCATGCACCGCCTGGCCGACAAGATCGTGAACGAGGACCTGTCGGTGCGCGCGGCGGAGGCCGCGGCCAGCACCGCGCCGAAGTCCGTGAAGCCAAAGGCGATCCCCGGAAAGCGCCAGGGAAACTTGAACGAGATCGCCGAGCGACTCGGTGACCGGCTGAACACACGGGTCAAGGTCAGCCTGGGTGCGCGAAAGGGCCAGATCGTGGTCGATTTCGCGACGATCCAGGACCTGAACCGCATCCTCGCCGAGTTGGGTGAGCCCGGCTTCAGCTAGCCGCAGACAGTCCAGTCACGTGCCGGGCAGCGGGTTGGCGACATTCCTGTCGGCAACTCAGGCAGAGCGGCACGGGTGGGGCCGATTTCCGGTGAAATCAGCTGAATTGAGCGCGAATTCTTCTGCTCCAGCCTGAGTTATTGACGCTGAGGTGGACGTAGACGCTGCCGACGGTCCTGTTCGCGTGTGTCACGTGCGCGTGGCGCATCGGTGGCCACGTGCGAGGTGGCCGCCGACGCTCGATGTCGGCAACTCAGGCAGTCCGGCACGGATGGGGCTGAATTTCCGCTGAAACCGGCCGATTGAGCGCGAATTGTTCCGGCCGGGCCTGAGTTAAATACGCGGACATGCGCCGTGGGAGCCCTCCGCCTGGCGATACGAGTGAGGCGTGGCCTGAGCGATGTGACGCTCTCATCGCTGTCGCTCGCCGTCGTCGTCGGTCGCTGTCGCTCGTCGTCGCTAACTCAGGCAGATTGACCGACGCAGGGCCCGAGTCAACCGGAATGAGCCGATTGCGTGCGAAGCCCCTGTGCTCCAGCCTGAGTTGCCCCCGCGGCCGTCTCGCGGTGTCACCAACTCGTCACGGCGTTGAATCCCTCCTCGCGGTGGTGGGCGAGTGTACGCGGCGTCGAGAGTCAATGGTTTCACGTGAAACATCGGCGGGTTCGTTGTGCGGGTCCGGATGCGCCAAAGGTGGGTGCGGTGCTGTCACCCGATGTCGTAGGCGCGCGATCATTCAGGTGGTGGACCGGACGTGTTTCGATGGATGGATGCGCTGCTCAGGTGCGAGGGCCGCGCAGGGGCAGTCCGGCGTTTCACGTGAAACATCGCACGCGTATGGGGAGATCCGATCGGGATTGGTGCGTACTTGCCTTTCCGCGGGCGAAGTCCTTGATGCGGTCCGTTCCGGTTCCGTCGGGCCCGGCCAGGCCAGGCCGGGCCGGCACGCGGCTAGTCGGCTAGTCGCTGGATCGAAATATCGGGACCGTCCGCGTGCGTGCCGACAGATTCGCGAGGACGATCGCGAGGACACCGAGGAACATGGGGGCGCCGATGCGGATAAGACCATCCACCGGCATGAAGGCGGTGAAGAGATCTAGAGACTGGGGGGCGCCGACGGCAATGATCTGGTCGAACACCCAAGGCGCTGCGACTGCGGCCAACGCCCAGGTCGGTGCCCAGTTCCATGGAGGTGGCACGACGCCGGCGCGAGCGATCTGCACGACAGCGACGAGTGCCGCGCCGAATCGGAGGAACGAGTCAACATAACCGAGCGCGAACAGTGTGCTCATGATGGAGTGGGTTGGCGTGACGCTATTGGGTAACAGTGCCGTCTGCAGCACCCACATCACGAGGGGCCAGATGCCGAGCAGGGTCAGCGCAATAGTGCCGAGCGGCTGGCGTGCCGTGACGCTGCCCGAGCCGCGGACACCGAACGCGAAGACGAGCATAGACGCCGTGAACAGTGCCCTCTCGATAATGGCGCCGCCCGGGACTGGTGAACCCACAGACTGAAAGATCAATCCGATCACCGAGGCCGCTATGAGCGATATCCCGCCGGCAACCCACGCGCGTCGTGCATCAATCACCGTGCGATTGGGGGCCCGGGAGATTGTCACAGCTGAGAGTGTATCTGCAACTGGGGTTTCGATACGCTCGTCGCTTCGCGGCAGGCTACTCAACCAGCAGAGCGGATCCCCGCAGTCACCCAACCGGCACGGCGGATCCCGGCGGGCTACCCAACCAGCGCGGGGGTGTCACGGATCGCGGCCTCCGCCAGCGCCGAATAGACCTCGCCGAGCTCGCGACCGGCGGCTTCGATGGCCTGCGGAACAAGCGACGTCTCGGTCAGGCCAGGCAGAACGTTCGCCTCGAGGAACCAGGGAGTCCCGGCTCCGTCGACGATCAGGTCGATGCGCGAGAGGTGGCGCAGTCCGAGGGTCGTGTGCGCTAGCACAGCCGCCTCGGCGGCAGCCCCGGCGATCTCGGTGGTGAGGCGCGCCGGCACGAAGAAGCGGGTCTCCCCCGCGTTGTAGCGTGCGTCGAAGCTGTAGGTGCCGCCGACCGGCTCGATTTCGACGGCGGGGAGCGCCTCTGGGCCATCCCCCGTGTCGATGACTGTGACCGAAATCTCGGTTCCTTCGATTTTCTTCTCGATGAGCGCGACATCCGCGTACGTGTACGCGTCAACCATGGCGCGTGGCAGATCGGCGGGATCGTTGACGATTGTCACACCCTGAGCGGACCCGCCCTGTGCGGGCTTGACCACCAAAGGAGCGCCGAGGCCGGCGAGTACGGTTTCCAGAACGCTGTTCGCTCCAAGCTCGCGGAATGTTTCCTTGGGCAGGGTGACGGATGCCGGTGTCGCGATGCCGGCGCGACTCACCAGGGCCTTCGCCGTCGGCTTCGACCACGCGAGGCGCGAGGCGTCCGTCCGCGAGCCGACGAACGGAATGCCGGTCTGCTCGAGCAGGGCGCGGAGCGCGCCATCCTCACCGCTGGCCCCATGGAGCGCCGGCCAGACCACGTCGGGACGGTTCGCGGCGAGATAACCGAGGAGCGAGGCATCCGGATCGCGAAGCGAGACCCGGTGTCCCAGGTTGTTGAGACTGTCAGCGACGCGGCGTCCGGAGCGGAGCGAGATATCACGTTCGTGCGAAATCCCACCGGCCAGTACGACGATTGTCCGGGCTGAAAAATCGGTCATGATCAGGGCTTTCTCTATGGGAGGTCGGAGGGGAGGCCGGCGCTGTTGCGGTCGAGACGCACCGCGTCGAGCGAGCCTGTTCCCGCGAAGGTGTCAAGAAGATCCATCTCGCCGTTGATCACAGCGGCGAGGCGCCGGATCCCGACCCGGATGTTCTCCGGGGTGGGATAGCAGAACGCGAGTCTGATGTTGTGCCGTCCGGAGCCATCCGCATAGAAGGCCGTTCCGGGCGTATACGCGACGAGTTCCTTGACCGCGCGAGGCAGCATCGCCTTGGAGACGAGGTAATCGGGCAAGGTGAGCCAGACGTAGAAGCCACCGGTGGGATTGGTCCACTTCAGTTCGGGCAGGTACTCGCCCAGGGCGGAGAGCATCGCCTCCTTGCGCTCACGATAGACGCCACGGAAAATATCGGTCTGGCCCTTCCAGTCGGCCTCGTCGAGGTACTGCGAGATGACGAGCTGAGTGAACGAACTAGGACTGAGTACGGCGGCCTCATTCGCAAGGATGAGCTTCTCCCGGATCGCGTGCGGTGCAAGCGCCCAACCCACACGAAACCCCGGCGCGAGGGTCTTCGAGAACGTGCCGAGATAGACCACGCCCTCCTGCTCGACGGAGCGCAGGGCGGCCGGCGGTCGTTCGTCGAAGTAGAGCAACCCATAGGGGTTGTCTTCGAGAACCAGGATGTCGTTGTCGCGGGCAATCTCGAGAATTTCGAGCCGCCGCTCCCACGTTAACGTCACACCGGCCGGATTATGGAAGGTCGGGACGGTATAGAGGAACTTGATCGTGCGGCCAGCCGCCTTCACGCGCCGGATGTGCTCACGCAGGGCCTCGGGGATGAGTCCGTGCTCGTCCATGGGGACGTGGTCGACCTCGGCCTGGAATGACCGGAAGACCACCATGGCCGTGACATAACTTGGCCCTTCGGCCAGAACGACGTCACCGGGGTCGAGAAAGAGCTTGCTGAAGAGTTCGAGGGCGTGCTGCGAGCCGGTGGTGACGACCACGTCATCCGCGCTCGCGCTGATTCCCTCGAGCGCCATCACCTCGAGGATCTGCTCGCGGAGAGCCGGAATTCCCTGCCCCGAACCGTACTGCAGGGCCACCGCGCCCTGCTCGCTCATCACGCGGTCAAGAGCCGTTGCGATGAGCTCCTTTGGGAGAGCCGAGACGAACGGCATGCCGCCGGCGAGCGAGACGACCTCCGGGCGGGATGCGACGGCGAAGAGGGCGCGGACCTCGCTTGCCGAGAGGCCACTCGTGCGCTGCGCGTAATGGTGATACCACGGGTCGAGGTTGTTGCCTCGGTTGACGGGTTTGCCCGGTTCTGTCACTGTCTGTCCGTTTCTGAATGCCGTTTCAATGCTATGGGATGGGACGATGCCGGGTTTTCGCCGGCTTTGGCCCTGGCCCCGCGCTCGACGCCGAGCGTTTCACGTGAAACGTGTGCGGGGACAAAAAAGACCCGCCCGGCTGGCGCCGGACGGGTCTGTGAAGGCTCGGTCGGCT
>JAUZGC010000113.1 GCA_030840105.1 Microbacteriaceae bacterium | reverse complement strand
CGTGAAGTGACGGCCGACTTCGTCTATGTGCGACTACACGGGGACACCGAGCTCTACGCGAGCGGCTACACCGACGAGGCACTCGACGAGTGGGCCCAGGCTGTGCGCGGATGGCTGACCGGCGAGTCCTGCCCCGACGGCCAGGGCCGCGATGTCTTCGTGTACTTCGACAACGACACCAAGGTTCGGGCCCCGTTCGATGCCATGGGGTTACGGGAGCGGCTCGCCGTCTAGTGCGCGACGCTCAGACGAAGCGGATGCCGTTCTGCAGCCGTGTGCGCAACTCGAAGACACGATCAACGCTGGTGCGTTCGCTGCCGGAGAGACCGTTGCGCAGCAGCTGGGGCAGGAGGGACAGACGGATCAACACCGCGCCGGACTGGCGCCCCCGGCCGACCTGCATGAGTGGTTCGGCAAGCGACTCGTCTGGTACAACGATTGCGAGGCCCGTGAAACGCACCCCGAGGGATCGCGCGAGTGTTCTCGCGTCGTGGCCGAGAGCGTGCATGGGCTCCTCATCGTCGCCGAGCGCGGCACCGACAACCTCGCCCTTCTGAAGGCTGACCTCACTCCCCCAGTCCTCGGAGTGGACGGCAAAAAGGCCAGCAGGGCCAAGCACCACGTGGTCAATCTTGGCGTTGGAACCGCCCCGCGTGCCTGGTCGTCCGGTCGAGACGTCGTTCCAGATCGTGTACCCGATGCCGAGCGTGACGAGCGCTCGCGCCGTCGCTTCTTCTGCAAGAGCTTTGGCGAGTGTGTACCGGATTTCACGCGGCGCCGAACGCACGAGGGCGGGATCATACGGATCCGGGATGTCGCTGCCTCGACCCACCCACTCGCGAATCAGGTCCAAATAGCGCAGTCGCGCCTGCCCGCCCGGGTGTCCATAGGAGCGAGCGCGCAGTGAAGATCCCTCCGGGCGGGAGCGTGACGGCGCACGCGTTCCCGCGGCGCTGGGTGCGTCCGCATCCGGTGACGTCACTCTCGCATTGTGGCCGCGGTCATAGGCGGCCCGGTCGGCCGGGTCTCCCACCCGTTCCCACGCGAGTTGCACGGCGTGGAACCGCGCTGCGGATCCTCCTGTGTCAGGGTGCGTCTCCCGCAACAGGCGGCGATATGCCATCCGGAGTTCGTGCTGGCTCACGGACGAGCCGACGCCCAATACCTCGTATGGCGTCGGCGAAGCCGGGCTCTCGGGCATGCTGGGCGATATCTCTCTGCGGATGCTGTGGATGTGTCTCGGCGGATGTCATGACGGATCATGACGGCGTTGTCGTGCGTACGACGATACCGTCGAAAGCTGGTTGTCCGTCGAACGTGGGCTCCAGTTTTGCTCGACGCGGGTTGACAGCTACGCGAGCAGCACGCCCACCTCGACCAGTTCCCGGATGCTTGGCAGCACCTCCGCGCGAAGGGCCGACTCGTCGACTTCGAGTAGCTGCGCGATCGCTGCAGTGATGGCCGCGATACTCAGCTCACCGTCGCACGCCCCGATCACGGCGGCGAGCGCCGTATCGAGCGGATATGAGCGACCGAATCCGCCGCCCTGTCGCAGGGTCATCACTGTCGGGTCCTCGTCGCCTGGCCAGTAGTGGCGCTCCTCGGTAACGTCGGATGCGACCGTGAGTCGGGCATCCGCTAGTCCGTCATCGTCAAGGGCGGCCTGCCAGTCATGCGCATGCAGGGTGGCGTCAATGTGCCCACCGAGTGACCCATTGCCGAGCGAACCATCAAGACGCTCGAAACGACGGAAGCGTTCGAGCCGACGCTGTGCGTGCGTGGCGGGCAATGGCCGGCGCAGGGTCACGTAGCCGAATCCGACTCGCGTAACACCGCGCGACTCGAAATCGTCAAGCCAGGCGCCCTGGAGCCGATCGAAGTCGGGTCCCGGTCGCGTGCCGCCGTCCCGGATCCAGGTTTCGGCGTACTGTTCCGCGCCTTGCACCTCACGTTCGATGACCCAGGCATCGAGCCCCGCGTCTTCGGGTCCCGCGTCATCAAGTCCCGTGTCATCGGGTCCCGCGTCATCAAGTCCCGTGTCATCGAGCCATTCGCCCACGCGGTCAAAGGCGTCTTCGCCCAGGCGATACTCCCAGTTGCCGAGGAGTTGTGCGATTCCGCCTGGTTCGAGGTGCTTGGCCAGACCGCGGATGACGGAAGCCACGAGCGCATCGCCCACCATGCCGCCGTCGCGATACTCGTATGCGGGCACTCCCTCGGCTCGTGGAGTAATCACGAACGGCGGGTTGGACACGATATGGTCGAACCGCTCCCCCGCAACGGGCTCGAAGAGGCTTCCAAGCCGGAACTCGATATTCGTGATGCCATTGAGCTGGGCATTGAGGCTCGCGATATCGATCGCACGGCGGGAGATGTCCGTGGCGACAACTCGCTTCGCGTGCCTCGCTGCATGAAGAGCCTGGATGCCGCAGCCCGTGCCGAGATCGAGCGCACTTTCTACAGGCGTGCCGATCATGAGCCCGCTCAGCGTCATCGATGCGCCGCCGACCCCAAGGACGTGGTCCTCTGGCAGCGCACCGCCGATCATCAGTTCCCCGAGGTCGCTCGCAATCCACCAGCTTCCCGCGCCCTGTGCATCAATAAAGCTGTACGGCCGCAGGTCAAGTCGCGGGCGGAGGATGTCCTCCTCCGCACCAACGAGCCCGAGTCGCTCAGCGCCGTCGACGCCAAGCGTCGGAAGTGCCACCGCAAGCTCAGTTCTCTGCACGGGCAACCCGAGCACGAACAGACACGCGAGTGTGCTCGCGGGGCTGGCCGGCACACGGCGCTCGAGCGCCCGCAGCGCCGGAACACGGTGACCGCGGTGCAGTGCGGCATCCGCCTCGTCGCCCCAGAGTCGCGTGAGCGCTTCGACGCTGAAGTCGGCCGCGGTGAGGTCTGTTTTCAATGCAGCGATGAGGATCGCCTCGGTACGGTCCGGCATTAGCTCTCCTCAAGGTTCCCCTCCATTCTTCCTTGCCCTACCACCCACCCAGATCCGCTCGCTACCCGGCGTCCGCACGTCCGTTCTTGGCGTGACTGCGCAGCCGACTGGGTGGGAGCCTCAACGTGACACAAGAGCGAAGCGGCGGGCAGAGGTGGGCAGTAAGCCGTAGGCGCCTGGGCAGGTGCGCACGGCACAGACAGGACGGCCGCCGCCGAACGCGACCGCCCGGCACCCCTTGACTCCGACGCACGCGGTGTTATTCTGTAACCAATTGCTTTTATAACGAAACGGTTTTCGAATGTCAACACCGGATGTCTCCTCCGACCAGCTCACCGACGTCTTCGCTGCGCTGGCTGACCCGACCAGGCGCGCCATCCTGCACCGTCTCACGCTCGGCGACGCGAGCGTCCGGGAACTCACTGAGCCGTTTGCGATGAGCCAACCCGCCGTCTCAAAGCACCTCAAGGTGCTCGAGAACGCGGGGCTCATCACGCGCACCCAGGTTGCGACATCTCGGTTCAGTCACCTCGAGGCCGAACCGCTGAAGGAGGCGACCGAATACATGGAGAAGTATCGCCGCTTCTGGAACAGGAGCTTCGACAAGCTCGATGAGGCGCTCGCGTCCTTCACGCCTGCAACGGATGCAGCACCTAAAACACCCACACCAGAATCCCCAAGACTCACCGATGAGAACAAGGAGAGATCCGATGACTGACAACACACCCACCTCCGCGGAAGTCACTGAGCGCGACGTCTACATCACTCGTGCCTTTGATGCCCCGCGCGACGTGGTCTGGCGGTTCTTCACGGAGCCAGAGCGGATCGCCGCGTGGTTCGGACCCGCCGGCATCAGCACTCCGGTCGACACCGTGACTGTGGAGTTGCGCGAAGGTGGCCGCTGGGAGCTCACGATGGTCGACGACGCGACCGGCGCCGAATATCCCCTCCTCGGCACGATCATGACCTGTATCGCGCCCGAATACCTCGAAATTGTGGCCTCCGCCGAGACCGGCGTCGGTCCGATTGAGGATGTCGTGCTCCGCATCCAGTTCCACGATCACGGCGACCGCACCCGAATCACCCTGCACCAGGGCCCGTTCACGGACGAGCAGAAGGAGCAGACGGCGACCGGGTGGGAGATGTCCTTCGTCAAGCTCGACAAGCTCTTTGCGGAGGCAGGATCATGAGTCAGGATCTTCGCATGACGCCGGCGGGGACGGTCACCTCGGCAGACGGCACGGTAATCGCATACGAGAAGGTTGGATCCGGCCCAGCCCTCGTGCTCGTGGACGGCGCACTCTGCTACCGCGGGTTCGGTCCGGCACGGTCGCTCGCCGAGGAGCTGAAGGGGCACTTCACTGTCTACTTCTACGACAGACGCGGACGTGGCGAGAGCGGTGACACCCCGCCATACGCGGTCGGGCGCGAGCTGGAAGATCTCGCGGCCGTCATCACCGCCGCTGGCGGGGATGCCGCGGTGATGGGGCAGTCATCCGGCGGTGGGCTCGCGCTCGAGGCCGCGGCATCCGGTATCGCCATCCGCAAGCTCGCCGTGTATGAGGCGCCATACGTTGGCCGCAGACAAGCCACGGGCAAGACGATCGACGACCTCGGCAAGCTGCAGCAGCTCATCGCCGCGGGCGATCGCGGAGGCGCCGTGTCGTACTTCATGGTCAGGATGGTCGGTGCGCCCGCCTTCGTGCCGATCATGATGCGACTCATGCCCACGGTGTGGAAGCAACTCAAGTCCGTTGCGCACACGCTGCCGTACGACGCCTCGATCATGGACAGCTTCAATGTCCCCACCGAACGCCTCGGGACGATCGCTGTGCCGACGCTCGTGATGGGCGGAAGCAAGGGCAAGGCCACCATGCAGGCCGCGGTGCAGGGGGTAGCGGATGCCGTTCCCGGCGCCCAGCGTCGCATCCTCGACGGCCAGACCCATCAGGTCTCAGAGAAGGCGCTCGCTCCCGAGCTCATCGAGTTCTTCACGCACTAGGACCGAGCGCAGGATGCGTACGAAGCGCAGTAAGCGCGCTCATCAGTGGCCGACCTCGCGAAGGCGCCTCTCGAGATAGCGACGCTCCGGATCGGACGACACCAGCGAGATCGCCTCACGATACCGGTTCGCGGCTTCCTCCATCCGCCCCAGCCGGCGGAGGAAGTCGGCCTGGGCCGCGGGCACGAGGTAGAAGCCGTCGAGCGCCTTCGATTCGGCCACTAAGTTCACCTGTTCGAGGCCTACGGCGGGGCCGGCCGACATTCCTCGCGCAATCGCGCGGTTGAGTGCGACAACGGGAGATGGATGCGCGAGCGCCAGTCGGTCATAGAGGGTCGCGATCCGCGCGTAGTCCGTTGCGTCCCGGGTAGCCGCAGCCGCATGGCACGCGGCAATCGCCGCCTGCAATTGGTAAGCACCGGCCTCACCCCTGATGCGGGCCAGTTCGAGCATCGCGGTTCCTTCAGCAATTGCCGATCGATCCCACAGGGACCGATCCTGCTCGTCAATCGTCAACAGCTCCCCGTCCGCACCGATCCGGGCGTCGCGTCTCGAATTCTGCAGCAGCATGAGTGCCAGCAGACCGAGCACTTCCGGCTCGTCGGGCATGAGCTGCACGAGCGCGCGGGCCACGCGAATCGCTTCGGTCGCCAGCCCATTCCGCAGGAGCCGCTCGCCGGAACTCGCCGAATAGCCCTCGGTGAATAGCACGTAGAGTACCGCGAGCACGCCGGAAAGGCGCTCGGCGAGCACATGGTCTGGTGGCACCCGATACGGGATCCCTGCGTTGCTGATCTTCCGCTTCGCTCGCAGCAACCTCTGCGCCATGGTCGTCTCCGGCACGAGAAACGCCCTGGCGATCTCTGGCGTGGTGAGCCCGGCGACGGTCCGCAAGGTCAGGGCGACCCTGGCTTCCAGCGTTAGCGCGGGGTGGCAGCACGTGAAAATGAGCCGGAGACGGTCATCCTCGATGCCGTCGTCAGGCGATTCAGTGCCCCAGGACTCCAGTTCCTGCATGATTGCAACCTCCCGAAGCTTGCTCGCCTCGCTGGTGGAACGGCGACGGCGGTCGAGCGCACGGTTCTTCGCGACCGTGGTCAGCCAGGCGCCCGGATTGCGCGGGACGCCTTCGCGCGGCCACCGGCCGATGGCGAGTTCGAAGGCATCCTGCACGCAATCCTCGGCGAGGCTCCAGTCGCCGGTAATCCGAATGAGCGTTGCGACAATGCGCCCCCACTCACTCTCGTATGCGGCCGCAAGCGCCTGATCGGAGTCCACCCGCGCGGCATCCGCCTCGCCTGGGTCCGTCAGAGCTCCAGCGGCCACGCCGGCCTGAGCTCGATCCGGCCGAACCTGGCCATCGGATGCTTGCTGGCGACCTCGATCGCCTCGTCCAGGTCGGCGCAGTCGATGATGTCGTAGCCCCCGATCCACTCCTTGCTTTCGGTGAACGGACCATCGGTCACAAGCAACTCGCCGCCGCGCATCCTCACGGTCGTCGCGTCCTCGACGGGACGAAGGCGATCACCCCTGACGTGAATGCCGCGGGCGTCGACATCGCGAACCCACTCCGCAATGTTGTCTTCCCTCGGGTCGTACGGCTCGGCCTCGGGGTCGGTTGCCACAAACATCATGTATTCCATCGTTGTCCTCCCTGATTTCACGCTATATCTGTACGACGAACGAGCGGAAGCAAATACGACAACTCCGGCACAATTCCGCTCGTGGCTCGAACACGCTCCGCAATAGAGTTCTCCCAGGCGCAACAGCACGAACTGGGTAATCGGCGAACGATTCGGGGAGCGGATCATGACGACATACACGCTCGGCGCGAACTCGGTCCTCACGGTGACGTCCTCGACGGAGGACGCGCTCGAGGTGGAGGCCGTCTACCAGCCGGGGTCTCCCCCGCGGAATCACTGGCATCCGGCCCAGTCCGAGCACTTCGAGATCCTCGCGGGCACCCTGCGCGTCATCTACGGCAGGGCCGATCGAGTGCTGCGGCCCGGCGACACCGTGGATATCCCGGCGGGGACCACGCACCAGATGTGGAACGAGGGCGAGATACCCGCTGTCGTGACGTGGCGCACCACCCCGCGGGGCCGGACCGAGCAGTGGTACGCCAGAGTCGCGCAGCTCAACGAGGGCAGACGCCCTGGCCTGGTCGACTTCGCGGTGGCCGCGCACGAATTCCGCGACGTCTTCCAGCCCGCCATCCACCCACGGTTCCTCTCTGCGCCGGTTATCTCATTCCTCGCGGCGATCGGCAGGATGCGCACACGCCTGCGACCGTCACGTGGCGTCTCCGACACCGCCCGGTAGTGGAGGGCGCGATAGCGGCGCGTGCGATAGCTGCTCCTGCAGCGGCGCATGCAGCCTGCGCCACTCGGTGGGGCTCATGCCGTACGCGCGACGGAAGACGCGCGTGAAGTGGGCGTGGTCGGCAAAACCCCAGCGGTAGGCGATGGCCGACACGGTCACGTGGCTTGAGGACGGCTGCGCGAGGGCCCTGGCGCAGGCGCTCAGCCGTTGTTCGCGCACCCACTCGCCGAAGGACACGCCGAGCCGCTCCAGGATGACGTAGACATACCGCTCCGAGATGCCATGGGCGCGCGCGATGGTCGCAACGCTCAGCCCGTGGTCGGCCAGGTGCTGCTGGATGTACTCCATGATCCGCGCGCCGAGCGTTCTCGCGAGCGGATCACCTTCGTGGGCGTCGTCACCGGGCTCGGTCGTCATGAGCGCTCTGATGAGCTCGATCGTCGGGCCTTCGAGCCCCCGCAGTTCCAGCGCCGTCAGTTCGGCGGCAACCTGCGCGAGCCGGGCCAGGTACGCGGAGACGACCGCTGCGAGCGGATGGTCGGCGCGGATGCGCTGCGGCAGCCGCGGCTCGACGGTGCTTCGCGGCAAGCCGAGATCCGCGTATCGCACCGCGAATGAGTGGGCAGCGACGCCGTCAAGATCCTGCTGACGTGGTTTCGCCGAGTTATGCATCACGACATCCCCCGGCTCGAGTCGGGCGATCGTGCCGTCACGCCCCGATGCCGCTGCTCCGGATGCGACCACGCTCACGACGAGGCGCGCATCAGACTCGTCGAGCATCGCGTCGTCATCGCGCTGGCGGTCGGCGCCCGATCCGTCGTAGGAATGCAGGACCACGCTGCCGAGGTGCGTGACCGATGCAGCGCGCGCATCCGGGGCATGGGCGGTGGAAATCATGAGTCCCCCTCAGATAACGCGATATTTCGCACAATACTGTGCGGATGCGGACAAGCCAAGTGCGGGTTCGTGCAAGACCCGGCACGCAGGCACGCCTAGCGTCAGCCTTACGGCGTGCATTCACTGCGCGCTTCAGAGGAGGGGAACACACATGGACACGATCACCGATCACGAGCAAGCCGAGATCACCCGCGCGAATGAGTCAGGGTTGCGCCCCGTCGTCTTCGTTCACGGACTCTGGCTTCTCTCCAGCAGCTGGGACAGGTGGCGCTCGTTCTTCGAAGAACGCGGGTACGCGACGATCGCGCCGGGTTGGCCGGACGACCCGGAGAGCATCGAAGATGCCAAGCGCAACCCGGACGTTTTCGCCCACAAGATGATCACGCAGGTGACCGACCACTACCTGGATGCGATCAGCCAGCTCGAGATCATTCCGGCCGTCATCGGCCACTCGTTCGGCGGGCTCATCGCGCAGAAGATCGCCGGCGAAGCGGCATCCGCCGTCACCGTCGCAATCGACTCCGCGCCGTTCCGGGGCGTGCTGCCGCTGCCGAGGTCATCGCTCAAATCCGCTTCGGCGGTGCTCAGTAATCCCGCGAACTCCAGGCGCGCCGTTTCCCTGTCGTTCGAGCAGTTCTCATTCGGATGGGCCAACGCGCTCTCGGAGGACGAGGCACACGAGCTCTACAACACGTTCCACGTCGCGGCCTCCGGTGTGCCGATCTTCCAGGCGGCCACAGCCAACCTCAATCCGTTCACGGAGGCGAGGGTCGACACCAAGAACCCGAACCGCGGTCCGCTGCTCGTCGTGTCGGGAGACGAGGACAACACAGCGCCGCTCGCGATCCAGAACGCGATCTTCAAGCTGCAGAGCAAGAACCCCGCGCCGACCGAATTCGCATCGATCTCCAACCGCGGCCACTCGCTGACAATCGACCACGGTTGGCAGGAGGTCGCCGAGGCGGCGCTCGACTTCATCAAGCGGAACGTCGGGTAACACTTTCGACCTGTGCCTCTGGGCATGGGATCATCGAATGCGTGACCCTTCTGCCCGAAGCCCCGCCCGCCCGCGCCGTCGTGTCGCCCGACGGCCTTCGCATTGCAACGTACGAGTTCGGTGATCCGGCGGCGCCCACGGTCATTGCCGTGCACGGTTTCGCGTCATCCGCCCTGTTAAACTGGCACGCCGCAGGATGGACGCGCGACCTCACCCGCGCCGGGTTCCACGTGATTGCGATCGACCAGCGCGGTCACGGTCACAGCGACAAGCCGCACGACCCCGGCGCGTATTCAATGGAGGCGCTCGTCGGTGACGTGCTCGCCGTGATCGACACCTACCTGGTGACGGATGCCGCGTACCTCGGCTACTCGCTCGGTGCGCGGGTGGGCTGGCAGGCCTCCTTCGACCTGCCGCATCTCGTGAGCCGGGCCGTGCTCGGTGGCATCCCCGACGGAGACCCGCTCACCCGCTTTCAGGTCGACCAGGCGAAGGCCTTCCTCACCGACGGAACGCCCGTCGAGGACACGCTGACCGCCACGTACCTCACGATGGCCGCCGGCATCCCCGGCAACGATCTCACAGCGCTCGTGAGCCTGGTCGAGGGGATGCGCGGAGGCGTGCAGCCAGGCGCCCACAACGCGCCCACCCAGCCCGTCCTTCTCGCGACCGGCAGCGACGACTCCATCCTCCCTGCCTCGCGAGCGCTCGCGGACCTTGCGCCGAACGCGAGCTTCCTCGAGATCCCGGAGCGCGCGCACTTCAACGCCCCCACCTCGCGGGTCTTCCGCGATGCGGCGGTGCGGTTCCTGGCTAGCGAGCTGGTTGAGTAGCACGGCTACTCAACCAGCACAGCTACTCAACCAGCAGTGGAAGTAATCCGGTACGTCGCGCCCTTGTGCTCGGCCGGCAGGCGATCCCCACGACCGTGCAGCTTGTTTCGCAGGCTGCCCTCGGCATACTCTTCCGGGTACAGGCCGCGCTTGCGTAGCTCGGGAATGACATAGGTGACGACATCCTCGAACGTTCCCGGGGTGATCGCGTACGCGAGATTGAAGCCGTCGACATCCGTCTCCTCGACCCAGTCCTGCAAGTGGTCGGCAATCTCCCTGCCCGAACCGACAACCGACGGGCCGAGGCCGCCGATCGCTCCCAGGCGCGCGATATCGCGCACCTTCCACTCGGTGCCGTCCTC
>JAUZGC010000195.1 GCA_030840105.1 Microbacteriaceae bacterium | reverse complement strand
AAGAGAGCAATGGCGATTCCGCCCATCAGCGCGAGCGTCGCCCTCGCATTGGTGATCTTGGGCGCGCGAAACGCAGGGACGCCATTGGCGACCGCCTCGACTCCGGTCAGCGCGCTACATCCGCTCGAGAACGCGCGCAGAAGCAGAAGAACCATGGCAGCCTGCGTCAGGCTCTCCGCATGCACAGCGAAGTTGGCGGACTCTGCCACGGGGGCGTCACCACTCAGGGTCCGGATGAGCGCGGTGAGGATCATGAGGGCGATGCTGGCGATGAACAGGTAGGTCGGAATCGCGAAGGCCTTACTCGACTCGCGCACGCCGCGCAGGTTAACGGCGGCGATGATCGCGACGAAAAGCACGGCCATCTCGACGCGCCACGAACTGAGCCCGGGGATGGCCGAAATGATGTTGTCCACGCCACTGGCCACAGAGACAGCGACCGTGAGCACGTAGTCGACGAGCAACGCAGAGGCGACAACCAGTCCGGCTTTCTCGCCCAGGTTCTTGTGCGCAACCTCGTAGTCGCCACCGCCCGAGGGATATGCCTTCACAAGCTGCCGATACGACGCGACGACAGTGATCAGGAGGACGACGACGGCCGCAGCGACCCAGGGCGCGAGGCTTAGGAAAGCGAACCCGCCGATGAGCAGGATCATGAGGAGTTCCTGCGGCGCGTATGCAACGGAGGAGAGCGCGTCACTCGCAAAAATGGGCAACGCCAGCACCTTGGGAAGCAGCTGGCCCTCAAGCCGCTTGCTCGGAAGCGGGTCGCCAATGAACCAGCGCTTCGGGGATTTCCCCTCGGTAGTCACGAGGGTTGAGACTACTCCCTGCCGAATGGCTGTCAAGAGCCCTCAGCGTGTCTGAGAAGCGCGGCACCGAGATCCTCGTGCGGGACCTGCGGGAATCGGCACCGATTGACGATGCCGACCGCCTCCAGCGCGCGTAAAATGAGCCCATGGCACGTGATAGAGGCCATACCGGACATTCGCCTTCGGATGCCGCCAGATGGCTGGATGACAAGCTGTTCCCGATCTTTGGGCCACCACCGCTCGGGCCGTACGATGCAGAGTCGCCGCGCACGCCGGAGCACAATCTGTGCCCACTCTGCGGCCATCCGATGCCAGAGCACACCATCGAGCACGAGGGAGCACACAGCTTCCTGAACTGCCCGGAACCCGCGAGCTCGGACGAATCCACGAGCGCGACTGTCTGAGGGTAGTTCTGGGCACCTTATCGCGACTCGGGCGAGCGGGTGACTACCTACGTGAGCCTGTCCAGGATGTTCGCGCGCACCTGCGCGAGTTCCTGCCTCAGTTCAGCGACGACCGCATCCGAGAGACCGGCGCGCGCCGCCTGCGAGCGCAGGTCTGTCCGCATCTGCTGGCGGAAATCGTTGAGTGCCACCTCGGCTTCGCGAACCGCCGCGTTGGAATCCTGGCGCGGAGTGGAATGGCTGTTCGAGGGGCGCCCGCGTTTCGCGTCCCGCGCCGCCGAGGCCAGATCAGCGCGAAGGCTCCGCATGGCCTCGTTGACTCCTGCCCTCACCTCGTCGGCGAGACGCCGCACCGAATCCGTCACCTCGTCCTCGATGGCGCCGAGTTCGCTCTCACGCGACGCGAGTTCGGCGCGGCCGGCATCCGTGATCGCATACACCGTCTTGCGGCCATCGGACGCCTTCGTCACGAGCCCCTCTTCCTCCAGCTTGGACAGCCGCGGGTAGATCGTGCCCGCGCTCGGGCTATACGTACCGCCGAAGCGTTCGCTCAGCGCCTGGATGAGTTCGTAGCCGTGGCGTGGCGAATCGGCCAGCAGGCTCAGCACGTACAGGCGCAGGTTGCCGTGGGCGAAGACGGGGGGAGTCATGCGCTCGCTCCCGCGCGCTGCGTGCTCGATCGGAGCAGCGAGACGTCTCCGGAGACCGAGTTGGCGCTGAGTTCGAGCCAGAATCCGTCGAGAGACCCGAACGTCCCGCTGTGGCTCACACCGTACATGCCGCCGAGGCGTTCGTTGTCGAGCTGCACCCGGCCGGCGACCGTGTTGATCCGATAGCGTGCGCCGATGGCATCCGGGATCCGAACGGTGAGATTGCCGCTCATGGTGTTCGTGCTGATCTCATCCGGGGTGCCGGTGATGTCGAGCAGGACGTTGCCAGCAACCCCATCCACGCTGAGTTTATGGATGTCGCCGCTGGCGGTGAGGTCGCCGGAGACCGTGTGTGCCGTGATCGTACCGGTATGGTTGCGCACCGAGAGCTCGCCGCTCACCGCGTTGAGTTCGAGCGCGCCGGTAAGCCCGTCGACGACGAGATCGCCGGACACGGTGCTCAGCTTGGCATCGCTGGTCAGGCCGGAAACCAGCGCATTGGCCGAAACGATGCCGAACTTGAGCGCCACCGCGCGTGGCACCAGAACGCTCACGTCCGCCTTCGAGTTGCTGCTCAGAGTCTTGAAGACTTCGATGAAGTTATCCCAGCGCAGTTGCGAGTGGTCGATCTCGAGGAAGTCGCCATCGATCGTGACCTTGAGTTCACGTCCGCTTACCGAATGCACTTCGATGCGGGCGCCCGGCTCGTCATGGCCGATGATGTCGATCTGTCCACCGACGAGGCCGACCTTGAGGGTACGGACAGTATCGACGTCGATCACCTTGGTCTCGCCCGGCTGGATCAGCCACTTTTCCTGTGCCATCGTCTCGTCTCCCTGGTGCTTCGTCGCTGTGATATTTCGTCGCGGTGCTTCGAGATATATCGCGTTTCGTCCATAAACACGATATATCGCGAGTTGATCGGGCGCAAGCATCCGTCTGAAGAAATCCGCCGGGCACACGTCAGAATCCGCCGGGCAATGTCCGCGAGTGTGTAGCCGGATGACGACATGCGGGGTTGACATTGACGCTACGTCAACCCATACCGTGAAGACATGGATTGGTCGATACAGGACATTGCGCGCCTGGCCGGCACGACGAGCCGCACGCTGCGCCACTACGACGACATCGGGCTGCTCGCGCCGAGTCGCGTCGGGAACAACGGCTACCGCTACTACAACCAGGAGGCCCTGGTGCGACTGCAGCGCATCCTGCTGCTTCGGGATCTCGGGCTTGGCCTCCCGGCGATCGCCGCAGTGCTGGAAAACGAGAAGGATGCGACGCGCGCCCTGGTCGCCCACCACGCGTGGCTTCGTCAGGAGCAAGCGCGGCTGGCGCGGCAGATCGCGTCGGTCGAGTCGACGATTACGGCAATGGAAGGAGGTGAACAGATCATGGCAGAAGACATGCTCGATGGGTTCGACCACACCCAGCACAAGGAGGAGGTCGAACAGCGTTGGGGCGCCGCAGCGTACGCGAAGAGCGACGCGTGGTGGCGCAGCATGAGCCCGGCAGAGAAGCAGGCCTGGCAGGAGCGCCAGCGCCAGCTCGGCAGCGACTGGACCGCCGCCGCCGAAAGCGGCGTCGCACCCGACAGTGACGAGGCCCAGGCACTCGCGCAGCGCCACTTCGACTGGCTGCGCGACATCCCGGGCACGCCGGGCGGCGGCTCGACCGGGCCGACGAAGGAATACTTCATCGGTCTCGGCGAAATGTATGTGGCCGACCCGCGTTTCGCCGCGAACTATGGCGGGCAGGCGGCCGCCGAGTTCGTGCGCGACGCGATGACGGTCTACGCGGCGCGAAACCTGTAATTGGCGCGAAACTCGAACCCGCCGGGGCGCCCCTTGTGCCGCCGGGAAACCCTAGTTGGCCGGAGAGTCGATCGACGGGGCGGAGGGGGCGACATCCCCCTCCAGCCTCGCCTCAGTGGCGACATCCTTCGCCCGGGCATGGGTGGCGAAGAGCGGCAGGGTCCACCCGCAGAGCGGGCCGATGAGGAGGGCGAAGGCCAGGGTGCCGAGGCCGACGTTGCCCCCCAGCAACCACCCGACCAGGAGCACGGTGGCTTCGACGATGGTTCGCCCGACCCAGATCGGCCAGCCCATGCGGCGGTGGATGCCCGTCATGAGCCCGTCGCGCGGTCCTGGCCCGAAGCGCGCGCCGATGTAGAGTCCGCTCCCGATCGCGACCATGAGCAGGCCACCGCCAAAGTAGAGCACCTGCGCCCAGATGCCGTCTGCGAGTGGGATGAGCCGCAGGCCGAGCTCGATCGCCGGCCCGATCACGATGATGTTCACAACCGTGCCGATGCCTGGCTTCTGCCGGAGCGGGATCCACAACAGCAACACGAAGACGCCGACGACGTTGGTCACCCATCCGATCCCGACACCAGTTCGATACGAGATACCCTGCGCGAAAACGGTCCAGGGGTCGACTCCGACGGCCGCACGGATCATCAGGGAGTCCGCGACGCCATACAGGACCAAGCCAAGAAGGAGCTGGATGATTCGTCGCGTCACGAGATCCAATCCAACCACGGCCGGCGCGACTCTCGCTCCGCTGTAGACACGGCCCCGACCGATCACGGATGATCGACGAGGGAGGTCACCATGGAGATCCTGCAGGTTGCCCAGCACGCCGACGATCTCGATCGAGCGGCCGCATTCTACGAGGACCTGCTCGGCGGTCCGCCTGCCGCGCGGTTCGATGCCCCCGGCTTGCTTTTCTTCAATGTCGGTCGCTCGCGGCTGCTGCTCGAGAAGGCGGCGGCATCCGCTCTCATCTACCTGCAGGTTGCGGATGTGCGCACTCGGGCGGAGGAGTTGCGCGCGCGCGGCGTCGAGATCGTGGGCGAGCCGCATGTGATTTTCAGTCACACCGATGACACTCTCGGGCCAGCCGGCACCGACGAGTGGATGGCGTTCATCCGCGACAGCGAAGGCAACACGGTCGGCCTGGTCAGCCACGAACCGCGGCACGACCCGTAGGGCTCGGGCACGAGCCTGTCGGGGCCAACCGCCGTTACCCGAAGCTTGCGGCGAGGTTCTCGAGCGCGCGTGCGGCCAGGTTCGACCACTCGGCTTCACTTGAGATCGGAACTCGGACCCAGTCCTTGAACGGGCGATGCATACCGGATGGATCCCAGAGCGCCGCACCGGGCAACGCGAGCGCAGCGGCATGCGTCGTCGTATCCGCACCGAGCCGGAAGGTCATCGACTCATCATCGATCAAGCAGGCGAAGGCCTTCTTGTTGAGTGTCAGCGCTCGTTTGCCGAACATCTTGCTCGCGACGGCGCCGCTCGGCGCGAACTCGGCGGCGAGCGCGTCGAAAGCTGAATCGGCACTCATAACCCGATCCTAGGCGCCGCGAAGCCGGATGCTCGTGCCGGTTGAGCAGCGCGCGAGCCGGCACCGTCTGCCGGCTGATTTCCACCCATCCGCAGGCCGCCGAAATGTCGGTGGTCACCCGTAAGTTTGCACCCAAGAAGAGGTGAATCTGATGACTATCGCTGTCCCTTTTGACCACCACATCGACGCTTCGAGATCTCGTCACGCACGCGCGCGCGGCCTCGATCGCGTCATCATCCGCCTTGGCCTCGCGATGCTCGAGTGGGCTCGCCGCCGCGCGGATCGTTCAGCGCTGACGCACGAAGAAGCAACCCGTCTCGTGCGCTTGGAACGTGAACGGCAGAACCGCGAAAACGCGGCGCTGCTTGTCTCCACGCGACTGCTCTGACCGAACCGGGTTTCGATACGCCCGCACGCACCGCCTGAACTCGCCCGGCCTACTCAACCCAAGGGTTTCGATACGGCCGCACGCACCGCCTGAACTCGCCGGCCTACTCAACCCAAGGGTTTCGATACGGCCGCGGTGCTGGACGAGCCACTTCGCGACCCGACTCATGCACGATCGCGGGCGAGCGTGCTACTCAACCGACACGCTCAGGGATTGAAGCGGAGGCCCGTGAGCTCCTCGGCGGTCGCCCACACCCGCGCGCCGATCGCTGGGTCCGAGCTTGTCGACGTCGCGCGCGCAAGTGCTGGACGGCCGCGCGTCTGGAATCGCGGTCCCCAGAACTGGCCGCCGATGGCATTCGGATCGATCGCCGCGCGGACGGGCGCCCACGCGCCTCGATCCTTGCCCTGGGCGGCGAAGCCCTGCAGAGTGTCGACCACACGCGTGCCGACGCTCGGCTCGTTGACGCCCGGTATGCGCGGCGAAAGCCCACTGATCGAGAAGCCCGGATGCGCGACAAGACTCGCGACCGCGCTCCCCGCCGCGCGCAGCCGCCTGTCGAGCTCGAACCCGAACGACTGGACGGCGATCTTCGACTGCGCGTACGCGCGCCATCCGTTGTACGCCGTCTCCAGCTGCAGGTCATCGACCCGGAAACTCGAGAGGCGGGTCGCCATGCTGCCCAGCGACACGATCCGACTTCCTGGCGTGCGCGCCAACGCGGGCAGGGCGAGCGCCGTCAACGCAAAATGCCCCAGAAGATTGGTCGCGAGGACCACCTCGTGTCCGGCGGCCGTTGTCTGGCGCCTGGACGGCGGATGCACCATCCCCGCGTTCTCGATCAGGCCGTCGACGCGATCGAGTTCACGAAACGCCGACGCGGCCGCGCGAACCGAGTCGAGGTCAGCGAGGTCGAGCCGCAGGAATTCCACGTCAGCGCCGGGGACACGGATGCGCAGGGCTGCGAGGGCGGCATCCGCTCGCTGTTCACTGCGGCTGGCGAGGATGACCCGCGCCCCCGCGCCGGCGAGCTGTTCCGTGATGAAGTAGCCAATGCCAGCGTTGGCGCCGGTGACGACGAATGTCTTGCCGTGTTGTGTGGGAAGGACCGACGGATCCCAGGTCATGAATTGCCGGGCGCGTCAGCGGAACCCGAACCAGCAGAGCCAGCAGCGGTCGCCGCGCCACCGCCTCCAACCGCGCCACCGCCTCCAACCGAACCCGCAAGCCGCTCGTGGTGGTGGATCACCTCAGCGATGATGAAATTGAGGAACTTCTCGGCGAATGCCGGATCGAGGTGGCTTTCCACTGCCAGGGCCCGCAGCCGCTGGATCTGCTCGCTCTCGCGCGCGGGATCCGCCGGAGGCAGTCCGTGTGTTGCCTTAAGCTTGCCCACCTGCTGCGTGAACTTGAACCGTTCCGCGAGCAGGTGGACGAGGGCCGCGTCAATGTTGTCAATGCTCTCGCGGACGCTGTGCAGCTGCTCGAGCACATCGTCGTCAACGCTCGTCGCGGGGTTCTCGTTCGTCGCCATGAATAGACAATAACCCGTGTACGCGTCCGTCATCCGTGCGCGGCATAGCGTCGCGCGGAGGGACAATGCAACGATAAAGACCATGACCAGCGCCGACCACTTCACCCAGGCCTCTCGTGCGTTCATCGACGTCGTTGCGCAGATCCGGCCCGACCAGTGGGACTGGTCGGGACTCGGTGTCTGGGATGTCCGCTCGCTTGTCGGGCACACGACCCGCGCGATCCTCACCGTCGAGAATTACCTGACACTGGATGAGCCGGACCGTGCCACGATCTCACGCGCCGAGATGTACTACACCGCCGTCTACGCCGAATACACGGATCCGCAGGCGGCTGCCCAGCGCGGTGTCGATGCCGGCATTGCGCTCGGCGACGATGCGGTTGGGTTCATCACGGCTGCCGACATCCGCGCTCGTGCGCTCATCGAGGCCAACCCGGGTGAACGGCTTGTCTCGATCGGCAGGGTCGCGATCCCCCTCGACGAGTATCTGCGAACGCGTGTGTTCGAACTGGTGGCGCACACTCTGGATGTCGCGCGCGACGGGCGCGACCGCCTCGGTCCCCGAGGCTCCGCTGACCAGTGCGGTCGCCCTGGCGGCCGGCATCGCGGCATCCACTGGCCACGGCGAGGAACTGCTCCTCGCGCTGACCGGCAGGCAGCCACTGCCGGAGGGCTTCAGCGTCGTCTAGGCAGCCGGCCGGGCGTACGACTCAGTCGAGCAGGTCGTGTCGAACCACGATCGCTTCGCGGCCTGGGCCGACGCCGATCGCCGAAATGCGCGATCCGCTCATCGCCTCGAGCGCTGTGACGTAGTCCTGGGCGTTCTTCGGCAGGTCCTCGAACCGGCGCACGCCCGAGATGTCCTCGCTCCAGCCGGGGAAGTTCTGGTAGATCGGCACCGCGTGGTGGAAATCGCTCTGCGACGCGGGCACCTCGTCGTGGCGCACGCCGTCGACGTCGTACGCGACGCACACCGGGATCGTCTCAAGGCCCGTCAGCGTGTCGAGCTTCGTCAGCACGAAGTCAGTCACGCCGTTGATGCGGGACGAGTAGCGGGCGATCGGCGCGTCGTACCAACCCGTACGACGCGGCCGGCCGGTCGTGGTGCCGAACTCGAAGCCGCGCGCGCGCAGCCATTCGCCCGATTCGTCGAACAGTTCGGTCGGGAAGGGGCCGGCGCCCACGCGCGTCGTGTACGCCTTGACGACGGCGATCACGCGCTCGATCCGGTTGGGCCCGATTCCCGAACCCGTGGCCGCGCCGCCCGCCGTGGAGTTGGATGACGTGACGAACGGGTACGTGCCGTGGTCGACATCCAGCATCGTCGCCTGCCCCCCCTCGAACAGCACGTGCTTGCCGGCCTCGAGCGCCTCGTGCAGAAGCAGGCTCGTGTCGGCGACCATGGGCCGCAGTCGATCGGCGTAGCTGAGGAGGTCGGCGACGATCTCGTCGACCGTGATCGCCCGACGGTTGTAGATCTTGACGAGCAGGTGGTTCTTCTGGTCGAGCGCCGCCTCGACCTTCTGGCGCAGGATGTTCTCGTCGAACAGATCCTGGATGCGGATGCCGACGCGGTTGATCTTGTCGGCGTACGTCGGACCGATGCCGCGACCGGTCGTGCCGATCTGGCGCTTGCCGAGGAACCGCTCGGTCACCTTGTCGAGAGTGCGGTGGTACTGGGTGATGACGTGCGCGTTCGAGCTGACCTTGAGCCGAGAGACGTCGACGCCGCGCGCGGTGAGGGCATCCAGTTCCTCGAAGAGAACCTCGATGTCGACGACAACGCCATTGGCGATGACCGGGGTGACACCCTCGGTCAGGATGCCGGACGGAAGCAGGTGCAGCGCGTACTTCTCGTTGCCGACGACGACCGTGTGTCCGGCGTTGTTTCCGCCGTTGAACTTGACCACGTAGTCGATGCGGCTACCCAGGAGGTCGGTCGCTTTTCCCTTACCCTCATCGCCCCATTGGGCGCCAATGATGACGATTGCTGGCACGGGGGATCCCTTCGATTGGGTGGGGATTACACCCCATTCTATCGGGGGCCCCCACGGTCCACGTCGCCATGACACAGTAACTTGCACATGGGTGTGCAAGTTACTACCATGACTCTCGTGACCACGCCCACTCCTCGACCGCTCCGCCGCGACGCGGCAGACAATCGCGCCGCCCTGCTCGCCGCCGCGCGGGTTGTGCTCAATCGCGACCCGGACGCGTCGCTGGAAGCCATAGCGGCGCAGGCGGGCCTCAGTCGACGCGCCGTGTACGGGCACTTCGCGAACCGCGACGAGCTCCTGCACGAGCTCGTCCACATCGGGGCCGAGCGGGTCGCCACCGCGCTGGCACGGGTGGCCCACCCCGACCCGGTGATGCGACTCGCCCTGATCGCATCGCAGCTCTGGCGCGAGCTCGAGAGCATCCGCGTGATGGCTGTCATCGCTTTGCGCGGGCCGCTCAAGCCGTACACCGACGATTCGCTGCGGCCGCTCCGCGCGAGCGTGCTCGGGGCGATCCGTGACGGCCAGCGCGCCGAAACGATTCGCCCGGACATCCCCGCCGACCGACTGGCCAGGCTCGTCGAGGATGCCGCCCTCGCGGTCCTCGAGGAGTCGATGCGGTCAGTTCTCGACAACGCCGACGGACAGCGGCTCATCATTGCGACCGTGCTCGGCACGGTCGGACTCGGCTGGCGCGACGTGGAAGCCTTCATCGCGGCACATCCCGACCTCGCCTGGAAGGACCACGACTAATGCAGATCACTCTCGAGGATGCCGCGGTCGGCCGCGGACTCGGTTCGGCTCTTCCCCCGATCAGCCTCGACGTGCGAGCCGGTGCCCCGACGGCCATCCGTGTGGAAACCGACGAACGGCCGCTGCTCGTCTCCATGCTGCTCGGCGGCAGGATGAGCGCGGACTCGGGGCGCGTGCTGGTCGACGGGCGGGCGGATGCGAACGAGCTTCGACGTCGCACCGCGCTCGTCGACACCCCATTCGTCGCCGAACCGTCGCCCGGAATCTCCCTGGCGGGCGTCGTGGCCGAGGAGTTCTCGTTCTCCGGTCTGCCCACCTCCCGAAGGGCTGTCCGCGACTTCCTCGTACGGCACGGCCTCGCCGATTACGCCTCGCTGCCCGTCCGCTCCGTTCCACCAACCGACCGGGTTCGCCTGTTCAGTGAGCTTGCGCTGCTTCGACCGGGGATCGGCGCCCTCATCATCACGTCCCCCGAGCGCCACGGCGGCGAGCCAGCGGCCTGGTTCGCCACGCTTGCTGCAATCGCAGACCGAGGCACGACCATCGCGGTGGTCACCGACGCCGCGACCAGCGACATCCTGATCAGACTCGGCGCACGCGATGCGTTCGCTGTCCACGAAAGCTGAGCACCATGAAGATCCTCCCGCTCGTTCGCACCGAGCTCGCCCGGTTGACCGCCAACCGGCTCGCCGTCGCATCCCTCATCGCGCTCATCACGGTGCCCGTCTTCTACGGCGGCCTCTACCTGTGGGGCAACCAAAACCCGTACGGCAACCTCAAAAGCGTCCCCGCGGCCATCGTGATCGACGACGCGGGTGCGACCTCGAGCGGCACCGCCGTCAACTACGGACGCGCAGCCGCAGACAACCTCGTGAGCGGTAAGGCCTTCGGCTGGAAGGTCGTCTCCGCGGGGGCGGCCAGGGCCGGCGTCGACAAGGGGACGTATGACTTCAGCATCACGTTTCCCGCAACGTTCTCCGCCGACCTGCTTTCCGCCGCCGGTACGACGCCGACCAGGGCACAACTGGATCTCACGACGAACGACCTCAACAGCTACCTGAGCACGACGCTCGCCAAGCAGGCGACGGAGGCGGTGCGCGTCGCCGTCGCCGAGGAGGTCGGCCAGAGCGCATCGAAGAAGCTCCTGAATGCGGTCGCCTCGATCCGCACGGGAGTGGTCGACGCCAGCACGGGGGCGAGCACGCTCGCCAGCGGCACAGCGACCGCGGCGTCCGGCGCGACAAGCCTCGCGACGGGAACCTCGCAACTTGCGGCAGGCGCAAACACGCTGAGCACCGGCCTCTCCACGCTTGATCAACGGGCCGCGTCCCTGCCGTCAAGCGCGAGCGCTCTGGATGCCGGCGCAGCGCAGCTCGCGGCCGGTCTCGGCACTGCCACCAGCAACGCGACGGCGCTCTCGTCAACCACGGCGGCCGCCGCGGCGCTTGCCAAAAAGGTCCAGGCGGAGGTGGCGACGGCGCTCTCGAACGCCGGAGTCTCGTCTCCGCAGATCCTCACCGACCTCGGCACGCTGAGCGCCGAGTCCGGTGGCATCAACGCGGCTGTCGGTGGAACGCTCGTGCCAGGCCTCGGCACCCTCGCCGGCGGCGCGAACCAGGTTGCCGCCGGTGCTGCGACGCTCAACGCCAGCGCGCCGACCCTCACCTCGTCGATCCGCTCCGCCGCCGAAGGCGCATCCACCCTCGCTTCTGGTGCCGCTACGGCTTCCTCGGGAGCGGCATCGCTATCCACCGGCGTCTCGAGCCTCGCGGCGGGTTCCTCTCAGCTGAGCAGCTCGCTGGCGAAGGGCGCGGCTGCCGTGCCCGCGACAACAGCGGC
>JAUZGC010000186.1 GCA_030840105.1 Microbacteriaceae bacterium | reverse complement strand
GGCGCTTTACACCAGTCACATCTGCCTCTACAGTTTCGATAACTGACTCGCGTCACACGAGTAACACGACGCCAGATCGAATGACACGGAGGATTCGAGCACGATGGCACGCGATCTTTCCGAGGTCTGTTTTCTCACGGTCGCCGAGGTGGCCGGGATGATGCGCGTCTCCCGGATGACGGTCTACCGCATGGTGCACTCGGGGGAACTTCCCGCGATCCGATTCGGGCGCTCGTTTCGGGTGCCGGAGTCTGCCGTTACCCATGCGCTCGACAACCACGTCGCAGACACCGCGTAACCTCGGCTAGACTGACTGCTTGTGTCGCCGCGCTACCTGCGGCCAGCCCCCCTATTCTTTGTGAGGTCGTTGTGGGTTCCGTTATCAAGAAGCGCCGCAAGCGTATGGCGAAGAAGAAGCACCGCAAGTTGCTTCGCAAGACGCGTCACCAGCGTCGCAACAAGAAGTAAGTCGCGCACTAGTCAAGAGCGCCGGGTCCATTGGGCCCCGGCGCTTTTTGGTTGGCCACGCGCATAGGCTTGAGCCGTGGCATCCATCGAACTGACTCTCATCGGCAAGCCTGGCTGTCATCTGTGCGATGACGCGAGAGGCGTCATCCGAGGTGTTCTGGACGAGCTCGGCGATGCCGGGCCGGCGGTCACCCTCGGCGAAGTGTCGATCCTGGATGACCCGGAGCTGTTCGACCGCTACGTGGAGGAGATTCCCGTCCTGCTGGTCAACGGCATTGTCCACACCTACTGGCGCGTCGATCCTGCGCGCCTGCGAAACGCACTCCTGGAGGCAGCATGACCATCCGCCACGTTGTTTCGTGGAAGCTTGCGGCGACCGACGAGGCCGTCAAGGCCGAGCAGGCCGCTCGCATCCGCGACGGGCTTCTCAGCCTCCGACCGCTGATCAGCGACATCCGTTCGCTCGAGGTCGGCATCAATGTGCTGAACCCGGGGCAGAACCATGACGTCGTGCTCGTCGCCGACTATGACGATGAGGATGCGCTCGCGCGCTACGTGGCTCACCCCGAGCACGAGAAGGTCGTTGCGTATATCCGCTCGGTGATCGCGGAGCGCACCGCCGTGGACTACGTCCTCGAGACGGATTCCTCGGTCTAACGGAACGCCGTCGTCGTCGGTCTCGAGGACGGCGGCCGTGGATAGGCTGGCGCCATGACGCCGCAGCTCGCTCCACGGACGCGGAACGGGCGTGGAGTCATCCGCTCGGTCGGTCTGGTTCTTGGCATTGCCGTCTCGGCGGTTGTGGCGCTGGCGGCTGGGTTGGTTCTACTCGTGCTCGCGATCGTCGTGGGCGCGATTGCCGTCAGCCTCTGGCTCGTGCTGTACGCCGTGGCCTGGCTCTGGTTCGGTTTCGACCAGGTGCAGCGCCGCGGCTATCCGTTTGTGCTGCGCCCGCCCGCGTCACGGAGCCCTCGCTTGGCCGTGCTCAACACGGCGTACCTCGTCACGGTGCCACGACTGATCGGACTGGTCGCGCGGGTGGCCGGGTTTCTCTTCGTTCCGCTTGCGCTTGGCGTCAGCGTGCTCGGTATCGTCGTGCCGAGGTGGCGCGCTCGTCCGTACATTTCGGTGTTCACGCTGCCGCGGCTCCTCGCCAAGCTCAGCGGTCTCGGACGCCGGCGGGGCTTCTTCGCCGACGGCCACAAGCCCATCGTGGTCGAGTACGACACCTTTCTCGCGGCGTCGTTTTCGCAGATCATGGACTTTCTCACGTGGTGGCGGGACCCGGATGCCCCGCGCCGGTACGCGCTCGCCGAGCGCGCCATGGACGACCCGGTCGATTTCGCCAACCTCGCCCTCGGCCCGTATCCCGATCCGCTCGGCTACCCGGGGCTCGCGGCGGCGGCAATGCGGCGGAGGGAGATCCGTGGGCTGCGGGAGTTGTTCATCAGTCAGCGCGAGATCGACGACATGGGGGACCCCGATCTGGACGACCGCGGCGACGCGGCCGTCATCCGGATCGTCTCGCGCACGGCAGGGGACGGCATACGCCTCTGGGTCGTGCAGCTGCCGAGCACGCAGACGTGGCATCCGCGGTCCGGAATCGCGCCCAACGACATCACGGCCAACCTTGTGATCGGAGCCGAGCGTGAGCCGACCGTGACCAGGGCGGCGATCGAGGCGATGACTCTCGCGGGCATTGGAGCGGGCGAGCCCGTGCTGCTGGCCGGGTTCAGCCTGGGCGGGATGGTCGCGGCGCAGGTGGCGCAGCGCGCGGACGAACTGGGGTTCATGGTCACTCATCTGGTCACGGCGGGCGCGCCGCTCGGTCGCCTGGCGATCCCGGAGCGCATCCACGTGTTGGCTATTGAGCACGTGCTGGATCCGGTGCCACGGATCGAAGGCCGGGAGAACCCGGTTTGGTCATCGTCCGCGCCTAACGCGCCAGAGTGGGTCACCGTGAAGGCCGGCCCGCCCGTGCCGCGCGGCTACCGGATGGCCGTGGCCCACCACTCTCCGAGCTACGCGGAGACCGCGGGCCAGATCGAGGAGAGCCCACCGGATGAACGCGTCGCGCGTTTGCTCGCCGGCGGCCCGATTGGTGGGCGCGGGGTGCTCGAGTTCTTTGGTCCCGGCCAGTTCCTTCGCGACTACGCGGCGACACGCGCTGGGTTCTCCACACCGCGAGCGGCGGTTCCGCTCTACCTGCACAGCGCGGTCGAGGATGGCATCACGCGAGGCACGCTGCGCTCCGGCCTCCGGCGCGTACCCGGCGTGATCGCGGTCGACATCTACCAGTCGCGGACCGGTTTCCCGACCACGATCGTGTGGAACGCCGACGTGCTTGTGCGCAGCCTCCGGCCCTGGTTCGGGACCGTCGAGCGCGCGATCGTGTACCGCGGTCTGCTGTCTTTGCTCAAGCGCAGACGCGCGATCGGCATCCACTTCCGGCTGCAGGCGAAGGAGACACCCGGGGTCCTGTGGGAGGCGACCGTGCAGCGGGTGGCGGATGGTCGTTGGCGCGAGCACATCGACGTAACCTTCGTGACACCGGAGGCCGAGGAGGAATTCATGCCTGTGTTGCTTCCGGACGGCTGGGCGTCGACCATCAACTACTACCCGCCCGACGCCTTCGATCCGATCCGCGCCCTGTAGCCGTACTGCGTCAAGGCCGTGGCCGCGCAGCTGCCGGATGGCTGCCGTATGGCTGCCGCGCCGCTCCCGCGTGGCTAACTCGGGCTGGATCGACGTGAACCGTACCGCATCGGCCAGTTTCGGGCCGAATTCGGCGCGCACGCGACGCTCCTGCCTGAGTTAGCGACTGGGAGGCCGACTGGCGAGCCCGGTCGGCGCGTTGCTCAGCGCGTCAGCAGGAGGGCGTCGCCCTGTCCGCCGCCGCCGCACAACGCGACGGCCGCCCTGCCGCCGCCGCGGCGTGAGAGTTCGTGTGCCGCGTGCACGACGAGCCGCGCCCCGGACGCTCCAATCGGATGCCCGATCGCAATCGCGCCACCGTGGATGTTGACGCGGTCCGCCGTGAGGTCCAGATCCGCCATCGACTGCAGCGCGACCGCCGCGAACGCCTCATTGATCTCGACGAAGTCGAGGTCGTCGGCGGTCCACTCCGCGCGAGCGAGCGCCGCGGAGATTGCGTTCGACGGCTGCGAGTGCAGCGAGTTGTCCGGACCGGCGACGTGACCGGATGCACCGAGCACCGCGAGCCACTCGAGGCCCCGCCGCTCGGCGTATGCCCTGCTCGTGAGCACGACCGCGGCGGCGCCATCGCTGAGCGGGGATGAGTTGCCGGCGGTGAGGGTGCCATCTTCGGAGAAGCTCGGGCGCAGCCGCCCCAGGATCTCGACGCTGGTATCTGGCCGGACGCCCTCGTCCGTGTCGAGCACGAGCGGCTCGCCCTTGCGCTGCGGGATCGTGACGGGCGCGATCTCGGCGGCGAAGATACCGTGCGAGTTCGCGTCTGCGGCGCGCCGATGCGAGACGGCCGCGAGCGCATCCTGCGCCTCGCGCGTGATGCCCAGCTTGGAGGTGTACCTCTCGGTGGATGCTCCCATCGAGAGACCGTCGAATGCATCGGTCAGGCCATCGTGCGCGGCGACGTCAAGGGCCGTGATCGATCCGTATGACCAACCCATCCGGGATCCGGGCAGCACGTGCGGTGCATTCGTCATCGACTCCTGGCCGCCGGCGACGACGACGTCGGCCTCACCAGCCCTGATCAGCCTGGCGGCGTCGACGATGGCCGCAAGGCCGGACAGGCACACCTTGTTGATCGTGACGGCCGGCACCTGCCAGCCGAGCCCGGCAGCGATCGAGGTCTGCCGCGCGGGATTCTGGCCCGCCCCGGCCTGCAGCACCTGGCCGAAGATGACGGCATCGACGGCGCTGGCGTCGAGTCCGGAGCGTTCCAGCGCCGCGCGGACCGCGATGGCACCAAGCTCGACCGCACTCAGCGACGCCAGCTGGCCTTTGATCCTGCCCTGCGGCGTGCGTGCGGCGGAGAGAATGACAATCTCGGACTCAGACATGGCGACTCCTTCGTGCCCGTCGGGCGGCGTCGGCCGCCCGAACAATCCACGATCTCACACTTGGCTTGAAGTCCCCAGTGTGCTCGAGTCCGTTCCTGGGAGGGGAAAACGACTACGGCGCCAGGCGGGTCGGGCCGCGGAACAGGTACGTGGTCTCGCGCAGGTTCGGCAGATGCAGTAGCAGCATGAGCACGCGCGCGAGGCCCATGCCGAAGCCACCGTGCGGCGGAACGCCGTAGCGGAAGAAGTCGAGGTAGAAGCCGAGCTCCTCCGGGTCGAGCCCCTTCTCGCGTGCCTGCTCCTCGAGCAGCTCGATGCGGTGCTCGCGCTGCGCACCCGTCGAGATCTCGACGCCGTTGAAGATGAGGTCGTAGCTGTTCGTCAGCCCCGCGTCGTCCGCGTGGCGCATGTGATAGAACGGGCGGATGCTTGACGCGTAGTCGGTGAGGAACACGAACTCGTGGCCGAATTCCTCGAGCACGTATGCGGAGATCTGGCGCTCGCCCTCCGGGTCCATGTCGTCGTCGTGGCGCGGCACCTCGTAGCCGCGCTCCGCGACGATGCGCTTCGCCTCGGCCAACGGGATCCGCGGGAACGGGGTCGACGGAACGGTCACTTCGATGTCGAAGAGTTCCTTGATCTGGTCGCCGTACTTTTCCTTGACCGCGGTCAGACCGGCCACGAGCAGATCCTCGTGCACCGTCATGACATCCTCGTGGCTATCGATCCAGCTCATCTCGGTGTCGACGCTCGTGAACTCGGTGGCGTGGCGGCTCGTGAAGCTCGGGTCGGCGCGGAACGCGGGGCCGATCTCGAAGATCTTGCCGAATCCGGCCGACTGGGCCATCTGCTTGAAGAACTGCGGACTCTGCGCCAGGTACGCCTTGCCTTCGAAGTAATCCACCTCGAACAGTTCGGCTCGCGACTCGCTCGCGCTGGCCATGAGCTTGGGCGTGTGCAGCTCGATGAAGTCGTTGTCGATCCAGTACTGGCGCATGGCGTGCTCGAACGTCGTCTGGATGCGGAAGATCAGGTTGTGCTTCGGCTCGCGCAGGTCGAGGAAGCGCCAGTCCATGCGCTTGTCGATGCCGCTGTCGGCCGCGATCGGAGTTTCGGCGATCGCGACCGCGGCGACGTCGAGGGTTTCGAGCTTGATCTCGATTCCGCCGAGCTTGACGCGCTCGTCGTGCTTGAGCTGGCCGGTCGCCGTGACGAAGCTGCCCTGCGAAAGGCCGGAGATCGTGGTGGCCGGTTCGTCCGCGATGACGACGCCGTCGGCATCCGAATTGCGGGGATTGACGAGCTGGACGGCGCCAGTTTCGTCGCGCAACACGACGAACTGCACCTTCTTCTGGTCGCGCACCGTATCCACCCAGCCGGAGACGGTCACGGGGCCGTCTGGGAGGGCGGCAAGGTTCTTGATCAGTACACGAGCATTCACAGCGGTCAAGCCTACCGCCCGCAGGTTCTGGGTAAATTCAAGGCAAACGGCTCCGTAGACTGGGTGCCGTGGTAGCACGCCAGGTCCATCTCGTCCGTCATGGCGAGGTGTTCAATCCCGATCGCATCCTGTACGGCAGGCTGCGCGGTTTCGGGCTCTCCAAGCTCGGCCACCGGATGGCGCAGGCCGTGGCCGCTGACCTCGCTGCGAACGGGCGCACCGTCAGCGCGCTCGTGGCCTCGCCGCTGCAGCGCACGCGCGAGTCCGCCGCGCCCATCTCGGCCATTTTCGGGTTGCCGATCCAGATCGACGATCGTGTGATCGAGCCGACCAATCACTTCGAGGGCACCAACATGCGGCGGGCGCTCCAGCAGCCGATCAACTGGCCGTATCTCGTGAACCCGCTCCGGCCAAGCTGGGGTGAGCCGTATGCGGATATCGCGGGGAGGATGCGCGCGGCAGTCGACGACGCATTCGACTCGGTCGACGATGGCGATGTCGTGATCGTCAGTCACCAGCTGCCCATCTGGACCCTGCACCGAGCGCTCGCGGGGGAGCGCCTCGCGCACGATCCGCGCAAGCGGCGTTGCACCCTGTCGAGCATCACGACCCTCGCCCTGCGTGAGCCGCTCGCCCCGCGGGACTCCCGCGAGATCGTCGAGGTCGGCTATTCCGAGCCTGCCTTCCCGCTGCAGGCGAACGCTACCGACGTGGGGGCCGTCTAGTGCGCATTCTGAAAACGGCCGCCATCCTCGTGGTTGGCGCAATCGCGCTGACCGGCTGCACGACCGACACTCTGGCCGCGCAGTACCGGGCGGGCAGTGACAAGAACTACATCGCCGGCGACGGCTCGGTGACCGAGATCGCTCCCAGCAACCGCGGCAAGCCGGTGACCTTCACCGGCACGACGGAGACCGGCAAGGCCGTCTCATCGAGCGACTACGCCGGCGAGGTGCTCGTGGTCAACTTCTGGTACGCCGGATGCGCGCCATGCCGCATCGAGGCGACCGACCTGCAGGCGCTGAGCCAGAAATACGCGGGTAAGGGGGCGAGCTTCCTCGGGGTCAACCTGTACGACTCGGCGGATACCGCGATCGGCTTCGAGACGAACTATCGCGTGACGTACCCGTCCGTCATCGACCGCGACACGGGATCAGTGCTCCTCGCCTTCAGCGGGTCGGTACCGCCCAAGGCGACGCCGACGACGATTGTGCTCGACAAGCAGGGCCGCGTGGCGGCGCGCATCCTCGGCCCGGTGTCGGACCAAACGACCCTGGATAACCTCATCCAGACCACGCTTGCCGAGAAAAACTAGCGTGAACGGTATCGGCCAGATCGTCTTCAGCGGGCAGCTCCTTCTCGCGTTGCCCATCGCCATTCTCGCGGGCCTCGTCTCGTTCGCTTCACCCTGCGTGTTGCCGCTCGTGCCAGGTTTCCTCGGTTACATCGGCGGGTTCGCGGATGCCGACCGCTGGCGCGGCCGGAAGCGACTCCTGCTCGGCGTGGCACTGTTCATCCTCGGTTTCTCTCTCGTCTTCGTCGCATACGGGGCGGCGTTCGGAGCACTCGGCCAGTGGCTGGTGCGGTGGCAGGATCCGATCATCCGCGTCCTGGGCGTCGT
>JAUZGC010000147.1 GCA_030840105.1 Microbacteriaceae bacterium | reverse complement strand
CCGCCGCAACGGGCACATGGAGCCGAGTGCGGGCCCGGACCAAGCGCTTTCATTCGGTACGTACACTTAACGGATGAAGGTTTTGGCAGCAATGAGCGGCGGAGTCGATTCCGCGGTCGCTGCCGCGCGCGCCGTCGAGGCCGGGCACGACGTGGTCGGCGTGCATCTTGCGCTCAGCCGCATGCCCGGCACGCTCCGCACGGGCAGCCGCGGCTGCTGCACCATCGAAGATTCCATGGATGCGCAGCGCGCTGCGAACCTCATCGGCATCCCGTATTACGTCTGGGACTTCTCCGAGCGCTTCAAGCTGGATGTGGTCGACGACTTCATCGCCGAGTACTCCGCTGGCCGCACGCCCAACCCGTGCATGCGCTGCAATGAGCGCATCAAGTTTGCCGCGCTGCTCGAGAAGGCCATCGACCTCGGCTTCGATGCCGTGTGCACCGGGCACTACGCGAGCGTAGTGACGGATGCGGATGGCAACCGTGAGTTGCACCGCGCGAGCGCCTGGGCCAAGGACCAGTCGTATGTGCTCGGCGTGCTCACGACCGAGCAGCTTGCACACTCCATGTTCCCGCTCGGCGCGACGCCGTCCAAGGCGGAGGTGCGCGCCGAGGCCGCAGCCCGCGGTTTCAGCGTCGCCAACAAGCCGGATTCGCACGACATCTGCTTCATCCCGGATGGCGACACCCGCGGATGGCTGGCCGAGCGCGTAGGCGCCGAGCAGGGCGCGATCCTTGATCGCGCGGGCGAGCGGATCGGCACGCACGAGGGTGCACACGCCTTCACAGTCGGTCAGCGAAAGGGACTCAGCGTCGGCGTTCCCACGCCGGATGGGCGTCCGCGGTTCGTGCTCGAGGTTCGGCCGAAGACGAACGAGGTCGTGGTCGGGCCGAAGGAAGCCCTCGATATCGCCGAGATCGCCGGCAGTCGATACTCGTGGGCCGGGCTCGACCCCATCGCGTCAGGCATCGCGGATGCCGATGCCGATGGCATCGCGACGTTCCGGTGCGAGGTGCAGATTCGCGCACACGCCGACCCGGTTCCGGCGACGGCGCATGTTGCGGCACTGGCGGAACTGGTGATCGTGCCGGACGAGCCGCTCAACGGCGTCGCGCCCGGGCAGACCGCCGTGATCTACGTCGGCACGCGCGTGCTCGGCCAGACCACCATCGACCGCACCGTGAGCGCGGTTCCGGCGGCCTGACCGCCGCCCGCTCAGCGCCGCCCACAGCCAACAGCCGGGGATCGGTGGCACTCCCTATGCTTGAAGCGTGGCGAACGACATCGCGGATGACCTCACGCAGGCAGGGGCAGAGGCCAAGGACCTGACAACGCGGGTTCTCGAACTCCGGGACGCGTACTACGAGCGAGACACCGTGCTCGTCAGCGATGACGAGTACGATGCCATGATTCGGCGGCTTGCCGAGCTCGAGCGACTCTTCCCCGAGTTGCAGAGCCAGGACAGCCCGACCCAGACCGTCGGTGGCAGGGCGCAGACAACGCTCTTCGCGCCCGTTGAGCACGCCGAGCGCATGCTCAGCCTCGACAACGTCTTCTCAATAGAGGAGTTCGAGGCCTGGGCCGCCAAGGTCGAACGCGACGCCGGGCGGCGTGTCGACTACCTCTGCGAACTGAAGATTGACGGCCTCGCCATCAACCTCCGCTACGAGAACGGCGTGCTCACGAGCGCGGCGACGCGCGGCGACGGGGTGGTCGGCGAAGACGTGACCGAAAACGTGCGGGCGATCGCGTCGATCCCCGCGCGGCTGGCCGGCACCGGACATCCGCCGCTCGTTGAGGTGCGCGGTGAGGTGTTCTTCCCCGTGGCCGCATTTGCCGAACTGAACGCGGCACAGGCACTGCTGGGCGAGCGGATCTTCGCCAACCCGCGCAACGCGGCGAGCGGTTCGCTCCGGCAGAAGGCCGAGGGCAAGAACCAGGCGCAGCTCGCGTTGATGCGCTCGCGGCTATCGCGGCTGCAAATGCTCGTGCACGGCATCGGCGCGTGGGCCAACCCGCCCGTCGCCAGCCAGTCCAAGACCTATGAACTCCTTGCGGGCTGGGGCCTGCCGACGTCGGCGCACTATCGTGTGGTGGATTCGGCGGCCGGCGCATCCGAGTTCATCCGCTACTACGGCGAGCACCGTGACAGCGTGGAACACGAGATCGATGGCATCGTGATCAAGGTGGACGAGCTCGTGCTGCACGACGAGTTGGGCGCAACCAGCCGTGCGCCGCGCTGGGCGATCGCATTCAAGTATCCGCCAGAGCAGGTCAACACCAAGCTGCTCGACATCGTCGTGAGCGTGGGTCGCACAGGCCGCGCGACACCGTTCGCGGTGATGGAGAAAGTGCGCGTCGCCGGGAGCGAAGTGCGCCAGGCAACCCTGCACAATCAGGATGTCGTCAAGGCAAAGGGTGTGCTGTTAGGCGACACGGTCGTCCTGCGGAAGGCCGGTGATGTCATCCCCGAAGTGCTGGGGCCGGTGGTCGAACTGCGAGACGGCACCGAGCGCGAGTTCGTGATGCCTGAATTCTGCCCGGCGTGTGGCACCCGGCTTGCTCCGGCCAAGGAAGCCGATGTCGACCTGCGCTGCCCGAACGCCGAGTTCTGCCCGGCGCAGGTGTGGGGCAGGGTTGAGCACATCGGATCCCGCGGGGCCCTCGACATCGAAGCGCTCGGCGAAGTGGCCGCGGCCGCGCTTACGCAGCCGCTCGAGCCCGCCGAACCTCCGCT
>JAUZGC010000140.1 GCA_030840105.1 Microbacteriaceae bacterium | reverse complement strand
CTCGCCCTTCGCGCTGGGTTTCGCGAGCTCGCCGGCCAACCACTCGGCGACCGCGCTCGCCTCATCGACGACCGTCTCCTCGAACACGGCGTCGAGCTTTCCCTGGCCGACGCCCGGACGCGGGCTCAGCCGCTCGACGTGTACGGGAGATGCGGCCGAGAGCGGGCGCACGAGCTCGTTGGCGGCATCCAGAACGGTGACCGGATTGCGCCAGCTCGTCGACAGCGCGAACTCGATCGCGCCGTGGGCGTCACCCGTGAAGTCGACGGCGAACCGGCCGAGGTTCGCGGCGCTCGCGCCGCGCCATCCGTAGATCGACTGATGCGGGTCGCCCACGGCCATCACCGGATGCTGCGCGAACAGTCGCGCGAGCAGGCGCGTCTGCACCACGGACGTGTCCTGGTACTCGTCGAGCAGCACGACGCGGTAGCGCGAACGGTAGTCGCTGACGACGCGCGGAAGTCGCTCGCTCACGGCGAGTGCGAGCGCAACCTGGTCGGAGTATTCGACGAAGCCACGCCGCACCTTCTCGGCGGCGAACCGTTCGGCCAGCTCGAGCAGCGGGGGTAGCGCGGCGACGGTGCCACCCGCCTGGCGCACCGAGGCGTAACTGTCTTTGACGCGATTGTTGCCGACCGGGAGCTCGGCGATCCCCTGAAAGGCCTCGGCCATAGCGGCAACCTCCGCTGCGGACGCCACGTTCTCGCTGAGCGCGCGGCTGAGCGAGATCACGGCACTCGTCAACCCGTCGACGCTCTTCTCGAGGTCGACGAGTCGCTCATCCCTGCTCTGCACGACGATCCGCCGTGCGAGTTGCCAGGCGGATGCCTCGCTCAGCACCGTCGAGTCCGGCTCGCGCCCGATGAGCAGCGCGTTCTCGCGGAAGATGCTGTTCGCGAAGGAGTTGTATGTCGCCACGGTCGGTGCGTCGAACGGGTCGAATTCGACCGCGGACAGCCCCGCGGCCGCGAGTTGTTCGATTCGCGTGCGGATGCGGTGTGCGAGTTCCCCCGCCGCTTTCCGCGTGAAGGTCAGGCCGAGGATCTCCGGCACCGTGACGTGCCCGTTGGCGAGCAGCCAGACCACGCGGTTGGCCATGGTCTCGGTCTTGCCGCTGCCCGCACCCGCGACGACAATGCTCGGGGCGAGCGGCGCCTCGATGACGGCCTGCTGCTGCTCGGTCGGGCGCGGGAGACCCAGCGCATCCGCAATGTCGGCGGCTCCGATGTTTGTGGCACCGACGTTTGTGACACCGATGTCGGTCGTGGCTGCGGTCGAACTCATGCGGACACCGCCGGAACCAGATGGATGCGGTATTCGTAACGCGCGTGCGGATCGTGTTCGTCGAGCTGGAGGACGCCGGCGAACGTCACACCTGCCATCCCCGTCGCCGCGTTCTCGACCCGGTCGCGGAACTGCCCGAGGGCCTCGTCGTCAAGCACCTGTTGTACTGCCTCCTTGTAGAGCTTGCCTGCGGCGGGCTTGCCGACGAAGAGCAGCTTGGCCCCGCCCGTCTCGAGCCCGGCGGGGACACCCTCGAGCGCGCCGCTGGCCGCAGCTAGCTGGTACACCCCGAGCTGTGCGTGTTCGGCGAGCTTCGCCGCACTCGGCGTTGTCGAGCCCGTCTTGAGATCGACGATGACCACGGTGCCTTCCGCCGTGCGCTCGATCCGGTCGATCTTGCCATTCACCACGGCCCGCCCGACGGGCAGCGTGAAGCTTCCCTCCGAACCGAGCAGCACGGCATCCGAGCGCTCGAAGTCGCCGAGATACTGCGAGAGTCCCTCGGCCAGCCGCTTGGTTCGCCTGCGTTCCTTCTCGGCGAGCCACGGCGATTCGAATGCGAGCTCGCCCCATCGGCCTTCGACTCCGCGCCAGATCCGCTGGACGCTCACGTCGCCGTCCGGTTCCGCGCTCACCTCTTCCATGATCGCGTGGATGACCGTCCCGATGCCCGCCGCGAGACCACTCGGGCGTGCAGCCATCGAGTCGATGAACCAGGCGAGGGGCGACTTCTCGAAGGTCTCCAGCCGCGACGGCGAGACGGGTACCTCGGCTTCGGGATCGGTGAGATCGACAAGCGGCTCGAGTGTCGACGGCTCCGCGAGACCGTACCAGCTGGCCGGGTCCGCTCCTGCGACGCCCTCGGCCGCGAGGCGCGCGAGTGCGGCCGCCGCGTCGGGCGATCCGCTCGTGACGAGACGCCGCCGCAGCCGTCCGACCAGGCCTCGCAGCGAGAGTGGGTGCGCCGTGTCGTCGGTGTCGTCGACGGTCGACGCCGGCGCGAGCCGAAGGAACGGCGACGGCTGCTCATCGTCGTTCGCGGTCGCGGTGAGGATGACCTGCGTGCGTGCTCGCGAAACGGCGAGCGCGAACATCCGCAGCTCGTCACCGAGCACCTGTGCCCGCTCGTCGAGGTCGCTGATCGGATCCCCACCGGCAAGCTCCCCGAGCAGTTGCGGATGCAGCAGCGACCCCCGCAGGCGCAGGTTCGGCCAGACGCTTTCCTGCAGACCGGACACCGCCACGACCGCGAACTCGGTGCCGATCGCGCCGCTCGGCGTGCACACCAGCACGGATTCGGCCGTCGCCTGCGGGGCGAGGGTGTCTTCGGGTACTTCGGCGCCGAGCAGCTCTTGGACGAAATCGCCAGCCGGACGCCCGGGGTTTCGCTCGACGAAGCGCTTCGCGGAAGTGAAGAGTGCAACAACCCCGTCGAGGTTGCGGTTTGCCTCGTCAGCGACGATGCCGCCGCGCTGCGACTGGTCGAGCCAGCGGGTCGAGAGGCCACTGCGGCTCCAGAGCTCCCAGAGCAGTTCTTCGATCGTCCCTGCGGCGACCGCGAGCTCCCGCGCGGCATGCAGGCTGTCGGCCAGTCGCGCTGCACGGCGGCTCGGCGCGGAATCGATCGTCGCCAGCCGCCCGGAGACGGCCAGCGCGTCAACGATCAGCTCGTCGCTCGTGCGCGTCCCGTCGCCCGCGACCTCCTCCTGCCGGAGCGCGAGCCGCAACCGGCGCAGGCTCACGCCGTCGAGACCGCCGAGCGGGCCGAGCAACAACTCCGTCGCCACGATCGCCGTCAGCTCCACCGAGCCGAGCGCGACGCCGACGGCCGTGAGCAAGTGCCTGGCGGCATAGTCCTCACGCAGTGCACGACCTCCCGCGAGCGTGCGCGTCGG